>NZ_JBYRFX010000801.1:0-7108 GCF_057815775.1 Inquilinus sp. | reverse complement strand
CCGCTCATCGGCATCGGGCGTGGCGGCAGCGATGGCGCGGGACACGCCCTCGGCGACCTTGCGGCGGCGCTGGTCGATGCGCGCCTGCCGCCGCTCGCGGCGATCTTCGGCCGCGCGGCCCTGCTGCTGGCACTGCTTGTCCAACCTGGCTTTCAGGGCGACGGAGCGGCGGATGCCGAGGAATAGATCGTTGAAATGGGTTTTCGCGGTCCCGGCCTTGGCGTCGTCCTCAACCTTGAGGGCCGAGACGCTCCTGGCCTGGAATTCCCGGGCCAACGCGCCGCTAAGCGCTTCCATCTCCGACAGCAGCGCCCACTCCTGCGCAAACACCTCCGCCGCCGGTGAGGCGGTGGGTGTCTGGGGCGTGGTGGCGGCTTGTGTCATCCCTTGATAAGAACATAAAGAGAACAACGAGTCGAGGGATAATACTGCGCGACGATCCATCGTCGCCGTCGCGAGCCGACATCGTAGATTGGCTTCGCTCTTGCGAACCCAATCTACGCCTGCGGTAAGAGTGCTTACCGCTTCAGCGCGGCGACACCCGGCAGGTCCTTGCCTTCCAGCCATTCCAGGAAGGCGCCGCCGGCGGTGGAGATGTAGGAGAAGCGGTCCTCGACCCCGGCATGGGCCAGGGCGGCAACGGTGTCGCCGCCACCGGCGACGGTCAGCAGCTTGCCGGCCTGGGTCAGGTCGGCGGCGGCCCGGGCCACGGCGACCGTGCCGGCATCGAAGGGGCGCTTTTCGAAGACGCCGAGCGGGCCGTTCCAGACCACGGTCTTGGTCTCGGCCAGCACCGCCTTCAGATTCGCCACGGATTTCGGCCCGATATCCAGCAGCATGGCATCGGCCGGGATCGCCGCGTTGTCGACGGCCTCATGCGGCGCGTCGGCTTTGAATTCGCGGGCGACCACGCCGTCGACCGGCAGCAGGATCTCGCAGCCGGCCGCCTTGGCCTTGGCGAGGATGCTGTGCACGGCATCGGCCATGTCGTGTTCGCACAGGCTCTTGCCGACAGCGACGCCCTGGGCGGCCAGGAAGGTATTGGCCATGCCGCCGCCCAGCACCAGCTTGTCGACCTTGGCGACGAGGTTGCCGAGCAGGTCGAGCTTGGTCGAGATCTTGGCGCCGCCGACGATCGCCAGCACCGGGCGCTTCGGCGCCTCCAGCGCGGCCGACAGCGCCTCCAGCTCCGCCTGCATCAGCCGCCCGGCATAGGCCGGCAGGTGATGGGCGATGCCTTCGGTCGAGGCATGGGCGCGGTGTGCCGTCGAGAAGGCGTCGTTGACGTAGAGGTCGCCCAGCGCCGCCAGCGCCTTGGCGAAGGCCGGGTCGTTCTTTTCCTCTTCCGGGTGGAAGCGGACATTTTCCAGCAGCAGGATCTGGCCGTCCTTCAGCGCCTTGACCGCGGCCTCGGCCGCCGGCCCGATGCAATCCTCGGCGAAGGCGACCGGGCGCTCCAGCACCTCTTCCAGCGCCGGCAGCACGATGGTCTTCAGGCTGAATTCGGGTGTCACGCCCTTGGGCCGGCCGAAATGCGACAGCAGCACGACCCGGCCGCCCTTGTCGGCGATCTCGTCGATGGTCGGCGCCAGTCGGTCCAGCCGGGTGGTGTCGCTGACATGGCCATCGTCGACCGGCACGTTCAAATCGCCGCGCACCAGCACGATCTTGCCGCGCACATCCACATCGTCGAGGGTCTTGAACGCGCTCATGGGCTCCGGTCTCTTCTCAAGAGGCAAGGTCGCCGGCACCGAACCACAGCAGGGCGCGCGACGCAACCGGGCCGAAAGAAGGGGCGGGCTGAAGGGCCGAGCGGGCCCTGGCGCGGGAGAGGGGCGGGGGACCCGCCGCACCCTCCCGCCCGGATGGGCCGATCAGTCGACCGCGACCATCACGTCCGAGGCCTTGACCACGGCATAGGCGGCCTGGCCGGCCTTCAGGCCGAGCGAATCGACCGACTCGTTGGTGATCGAGGAGGTGACGATGACGCCGCCGCCGATGTCGATGCGGACATGGGCGGTGGTCTGGCCCTTGGTGACTTCGACGATGGTGCCCTTGAGCTGGTTGCGGGCGCTGATCTTCATGATGGCGGCTCTTTCGAGAGAGTGACGGTGGCGCAACCTAGCCGTGCCGGCATGGCCGACGCCAGTCCCCCTATCCGATGTCCGGAAACCAATAGCTCAGGGCGTCGCGATTGCTACCGTCCGCGCCGGTCCACCAGAGAACGGGGTAGAGCCAGTCATTCTTGCCGGCGGGCTGCTCGCGTTCGGCATGGAGCGGGTACTCGCCCCAGAACGTCGGCCGGTCTTTTGGCAGGATGACCCCGGCCAAGCTGAGAATGCCGATGATGATGCGTCGTTCCGAGGCATTCGACGGCAGCAGGCCGCCGAGAGATTTTTCGAGATCAGCCGGGCGGGCCGAGGCACTCAGCCGCGATATCCGGTCCCGCATCGCGGCGAGGATGTCGCGACCCTTGCCGTCCGCCACCGCCGGCGGAAGAGCCATGAACCATTGGAGGTCGTGCACCGCATACAGCGGGCTCTCATGTCGTACACCGCCCCATTTCTGCCGTTCGAAGCTCAGGACATTGAGATTGAAAGCCTCGGATCTGGCGGGGTCGCCGCAGATCGCGCACATGTTGGAGTGAGGCCGCGGAACGAAAGAATGGGCGGGCAGATGGAGAATCGCGGCCAAGCTCCCCAGCGCGGACCGCCAATCCATCCGACGGCTGGAGAGGCTGGCCAGAAAGGCGCTTCCGACCCTATCGGGTGTGATTTTTCCGCGAATGTCGATCGCTCGGGCCACCACATCGTCATGGGATAGGTCCACCGGATCGAACATCAGGCCGGCCTGCCTGGCGCGGTCGAACTCAGCGGAAGTGATCTGTCCCTTTGTCCAGCCCCGCGGAGACCAATGTTTTCTGAACAGGATCTCCATCGCGACGGGGTCGATCGAGCTGGATGGAGAAGATTTGGGGTTGGGCATATCGGGCGACCCTGTTCGGGATCAAAGGGCCTCTCCCGCTGACGGGAGAGGCCAGGCAACAGTGCCTTTCAGATCTTCGTCCAGGCCGCGTCCTGCTGTGACGAGGCCACGCAGGCGGCGATGAAGCGGACGCCGGCCAGGCCGTCCTGCACGGTCGGCACCAGCAGGGCGTCCGGTGCCGGGTCGCGCTTGTCCAGCCGGGCGAGGATCTGCTCCGCCGCCTCGGTGTAGATCTGGGCGAAGCACTCCAGGTAGCCCTCGGGGTGGCCGGGCGGCACGCGGGTGGCGTGGGCCGCTGCAGGGCCGCTGCCGGGGCCGCCGCGGGTCAGGCGGCGATGCTGTTCGCCCAGCGGCATGAAGGTCAGATAGTTCGGATTCTCCTGCGCCCATTCCAGCCCGGCCTTCTCGCCATAGACGCGCAGGCGCAGGCCGTTCTCGATGCCGCTGGCAACCTGGCTGGCCCAGATCATGCCGCGGGCGCCGCTGGCGTAGCGCAGCAGGATATGGGCGTTGTCGTCCAGCCGGCGGCCGGGAACGAAGCTCTGCAGGTCGGCGGCCAGCGACTCCGCGCCCTCGCCGGTGACGAAGCTCGCCAGGTTGTAGGCATGGGTGCCGATGTCGCCGACGCAGCCGGCCGGGCCGCTGCGCGCCGGGTCGACCCGCCACTCCGCCTGCTTGCTGCCGGTGTCCTCGGCCTTGGTCGCCAGCCAGTCCTGGGCGTATTCCGCCTCGACCAGCCGGATCTTGCCCAGGGCGCCCTCGGCCACCATCGCCCGGGCCTGCCGGATCATGGGATAGCCGGTGTAGTTGTGGGTCAGGGCGAAGACCTGGCCGCTCTTCCGCACCGCCGCCACCAGGTCCTCGGCATCGGCCACCGTGGTGGTCATCGGCTTGTCGCAGATGACGTGGAAGCCGGCCTCCAGGAACGCCTTGGCGGGGCCGTGATGGACGTGGTTCGGGGTGACGATGGCGACGGCGTCGATCGCCTCTCCACCGTTGTCCCGCAAGGTGCGCTCGCCCTCCAGCATCGCCTGCCAGGAGGGATAGGCGCGGGCGGGGTCGAGGCGGAGGTCGGCGGCCGAGGCCAGCGCCTTCTCCGGGTCGCTCGACAGCGCCCCGGCGACGAAGTCCCAACGGTCGTCCATCCGCGCCGCAAGCCGGTGCACCGCACCGATGAAGGCGTCGCGGCCGCCGCCGATCATGCCCAGCCGCAGGCGCCGGCTGGGCGCCCGTTCCGCGGTTCCGGAAACCATGCTTGTCCTCCCTACTGCTTCTTCTCAGATCGAGGCCCGTTCGAGAATGCGCCTGATGTGAGTCGGCTGGTGGTGGTTCCGAGAACCGGAGCGCAGCGGACGTTTGGGTCCGTGAGAACCGGAAGAGCAGGAACCGCCGCCAGACGGCCGCAGCAGGTGCGTTATCGGATTTGGCCTCAGCGGTCGATGCCGAGCATGCGGCGATTGGCGGCCTCATCGGTGCCGCCCGAGGCGAAATCGTCGAAGGCGCGCTCGGTCACCCGGATCAGATGCGCGGCGATGAAATCGGCGCCCTCGGCCGCGCCCTGCTCGGGGTGCTTGATGCAGCATTCCCACTCCAGCACGGCCCAGCCGTCGAAGCCGTATTGCGTCAGCTTGGAGAAGATGCCGCTGAAATCGACCTGGCCGTCGCCGAGCGAGCGGAACCGGCCGGCGCGGTCGGCCCAGGGGGCATAGCCGGAATAGACGCCCTGGCTGGCGGTCGGGTTGAACTCGGCGTCCTTCACGTGGAAGGCGCGGATGCGCTCGTGATAGCGGTCGATGTAGCCGAGATAGTCGAGCTGCTGCAGCAGCAGGTGGCTCGGGTCGTACAGCATGTTGCAGCGGGGGTGGTTGCCGACCCGCTCCAGGAACATCTCGAAGGTGCGGCCGTCGAACAGGTCCTCGCCCGGATGGACCTCGTAGCAGACATCGACCCCGGCCTCGTCGAAGGCGTTCAGGATCGGCGTCCAGCGGCGGGCCAGCTCGTCGAAGGCGGTCTCGACCAGCCCGGCCGGGCGCTGCGGCCATGGGTAGAGATAGGGCCAAGCCAGCGCGCCGGAGAAGGTGGCGTGCGACTTGAGGCCGAGGCGGCGTGACGCCTGCGCGGCATAGCGCAGCTGCTGCACCGCCCATTCCTGCCGTGCCTTGGGGTTGCCCCGGACTTCCGGCGCCGCGAAGCCGTCGAAGGCGTCGTCATAGGCGGGATGTACCGCCACCAGCTGGCCCTGCAGATGGGTCGACAGCTCGGTCAGGGCCAGGCCGTGCGCCTGCAGCGTGCCCAGCACCTCGTCGCAGTAATCCTGGCTCTCCGCCGCGCGCTTCAAGTCGAACAGGCGGGCGTCCCAGGACGGGATCTGCACCCCCTTGTAGCCGAGGCCGGCGGCCCAGCCGGCGATGGCGTCCAGGCTGTTGAAGGGCGCCGCGTCGCCGGCGAACTGGGCGAGGAAGATGGCCGGTCCCTGGATCTGTTTCATGATCTGCTCCTCCGCGGGGTGCTGCGACCCCTCTCCCTGGGCGATGATTTGTCCGGCGTGCGATCCACCGGATGGTTCCGGCGAAGGGTAGCAACGCGACCGGCCTCTGCGCAATGTAACCGATTGCAAATCGCTGTCCCGCGCAAGCTCATGCTCCTGTTCACCGGCGGGCTTGTCAATTTATTGTCTGATGAATGATCGGGCGTCCGCGCGTCCATTCTGGTCCGCCGTCGAAACGAAGCGTAGGATGCCGGTCACACCGCCCCGAGAGGCGGATTTGGCAATGGAGGCCGAGATGCGCTTGATCTTATGGGTCGCGGGCCTGGCGACCATCCTGGGGCTCGGTGCCTGCACGCAGCCCTCGGCGCTCGACACCAATCCGCAATATGCCCGGATGACCCGGCCGCAATTCGACCGCCAGGTGTTGGGCAAGCCCTTCCTGGTCCAGGGTGTGCTCGGCGGGCCGGACCGGATCTTCCAGTATGGCCGCAACGGCAAATACACGCTCAGCGGGCTCGACGGAAGCGGCCGGCCGATCCGGCTGCAGGAGGGCAGCTGGCGTTTCGAGGACGGCACGGTCTGCACCGGCCGGCTCAGCCGCAGCGAACCCGGCGACAGCTGCGTCACCATCTTCGCCTCGCCGCTGGCCGCGGCGCCGGATGTGATGAACTGCAATGTCCGCTGGGTGGGCGAGCGCGGCGCACTCGAGGATGCCGCGGTGCATCGCTGCCGGGTCGCCTATCGACCCTGAGGCCACGCTCAGCCGGTGATCGCGCCGCGCATGCCGTGGGCCATCTCCAGGCCCAGCCACAGCAACGCGCCGCTCAAGGCCAGCAGCACCAGACCGGTGGTCAGCCAATGCGACCAGCGCCCGGTCCTGGTGCGGCGGGTGGCGCCGAGCATCAGCGCGCCGATGGCCAGTGCCGGCACGACCCAGATCGCGCCGGACGCCACCATCATGAAGGCGGCGAGGGCGATGGCGCCGATCAGGGGGTCCATAGGCGCCTTGCTCCTGTCGCGCGGTTAGCCGGCATCGGCATCGAGGGCGGCCGCCCAGTTTTCCAGCCGGGCGGCGAGGGCGGCATCGCCGCCGGCGATCTCGATCAGCTTGGTGCGGTCGGTGAGGCCGGCGACCACGGCCAGCCCGGTCTTCGGCAGCCGCCAGCTCTTGGCCAGCAGGGCGATCAGCGCCGCATTGGCGGCGCCGCGCTCCGGCACCGCCGTCACGGCGGCCCTCAGCAGGGGGGCGCCATCGGCGTCGATCCCGCGCCCGGTTACCGCATTGCGTCCGCCCCGCGGCGTCAGCCGCACCGTCACGCGCACGCCGTGCGGCCCCGCCACGAACAGCGGGCGCGCGGCGGTCATTCGGCCAGCCTCAGAAACCGTACAGCAGGCGGGCGTGGACGTTGGCCAGGATCATGCGTGCCAGGGTGACCAGCAGCCACAGCACGACATAGGAGATGTCGACCCCGCCGAAGTTCGGCACGAAGCGCCGGATCGGGCGCAGCGCCGGCTCGGTCAAGCGGTAGAGCACGTTGCCGACCTGGTAGACGAACTGGTTGCGGGTGTTGACCACGTTGAAGGCCACCAGCCAGCTCAGTATGGCGGTGGCGATCAGGATCCAGATGTACATCT
>NZ_JBYRFX010000800.1:0-8129 GCF_057815775.1 Inquilinus sp. | reverse complement strand
GCACCGTGTCCAAGGTGCTGTCGCCCGGCCTGCGCCTCGGCTACATGGTGCTGCCGCCGGACCTGGTCGGGCCGTTCCTGCACGCCAAGCAGCTGACCGACCGCCATACCGCCTCGCTCGACCAGGCGGTGTTCGCCCATTTCATCCGCGACGGCCATTTCGAACGCCACATCCGCCGCACCCGCCGGCGCAACCAGCGCCGCCGCGACGCGCTGGTGGCGGCACTGCAGGCCGCCTTCGGAACAGGCGTGGAGATCGAGGGTGCCAAGGTCGGGCTGCATCTCGTGGTCCGCTTCCGCGACGTACCGGTGACCCTGGCCAGCAGCATCGTCGAGGCGGCGGCCCTGCGCTCGGTCGGGATCGTGCCGGCCGAAGCTGCGTCCGGCGGGACGGACGGCCGCGCGGGATTCCTGATGGGCTATGCCGCGCTGGAGGAGGCTGATATCCGCCAGGGCGTCGCTCTGCTGCGCGATGTGGTGCAGTCCTTCCGCCGGGGCGGCGGGACGGCCTGAACGGCGGCGAAAAGGCGAAAGTGGTTCCATAAGATCGATGGAAATCTGAAACCACTAGTCATCGCGACCCCACCGGCTCGGGCTCAACCGGTTCCATGAAATCACCGGATTGGTGGATCTTATCCGACCGGTCGCACGGTTCTATCGTGCGGGCACATTTCGCTCGGAGATCCCTGATGACCACCGCGACCAACGGCACCACCAACGGCGCCACCCATGCCCCCGACACCGGTGCCCCGGCCCTGCGCCTGAAGACCGGCTTGGCCGAGATGCTGAAGGGCGGCGTCATCATGGACGTGACCGACGCCCGCCAGGCCGAGATCGCCGAGCGCGCCGGCGCCGTCGCGGTGATGGCGCTGGAGCGGGTGCCGGCGCAGATCCGGGCCGAGGGCGGCGTTGCCCGCATGGCCTCGCCGGTCAAGATCAAGGAGATCCTGGACGTGGTCTCGATCCCGGTGATGGCCAAGTGCCGCATCGGCCATTTCGTCGAGGCGCAGATCCTGCAGTCGTTGGGCGTCGATTTCATCGACGAATCCGAGGTGCTGACCCCGGCGGACGAGGCGCACCACGTCGACAAGCACGCCTTTACCACCCCGTTCGTCTGCGGCGCCCGCAACCTGGGCGAGGCGCTGCGCCGCATCGCCGAGGGCGCGGCGATGATCCGCACCAAGGGCGAGGCCGGCACCGGCGACGTGGTCCATGCGGTCCAGCACCTGCGCCAGATCGTCAAGGACATGCGCGCCCTGACCGTGCTCGGGCCTGAGGAGCTGTACACCGCGGCCAAGGAGCTCGGCGCGCCGTATGAGCTGGTCCGCCTGGTGGCGCAGACCGGGCGGCTGCCGGTGCCAAACTTCTCGGCCGGCGGCATCGCCACCCCGGCCGACGCCGCGCTGGTCCGCCAGCTCGGGGCCGAGGCGGTGTTCGTCGGTTCCGGCATCTTCATGCAGGATTCGCAGACCTTCGCCGAGCCGGAGGAAGCAGAGCGCCGGGCCCGTGCGATCGTCCGTGCCACCACCCATTACGACGACGCCGATATCCTGGCCGAGGCCAGCGCCGAGTGCCAGGGCGCAATGAAGGGGCTGGCGATCTCGACGCTGCAGCCGTCCCAGTTGCTGCAGACCCGCGGATGGTGACGGCGCAAGGGGCGGCCCCGGGTCGGCCGCCCCGCATCGGCGTGCTGGCCCTGCAGGGCGACGCCGATGCCCATGCCCGGGCGCTGGAGGAGGTCGGCGCCGTCGCGGTGCCGGTCCGCCTGCCGGCCCATCTCGCCGGCCTCGACGGGCTGGTGATCCCGGGCGGCGAGTCCAGCACGCTGCTGAAGCTGTCGGCGCGCGACGGCATGTTCGAGGCGCTGCGGGCCTACGCCGAAACGATGCCGGTGTTCGGCACCTGCGCCGGCTGCATCCTGCTGGCCCGCCGGGTGCTGCGGCCGGAGCAGGCGAGCCTCGGCGTGCTCGACGCCACGGTCGAGCGCAACGCCTATGGCCGCCAGATCGATTCGGCGATCCTGGCCACGCCGACCACCTTGCCCGGTGGCCCGATGGAGGCCGTCTACATCCGGGCGCCGCGCATCGCGGCCATCGGCCCGGGGGTCGAGGTGCTGGCTAAGCGGGACGGTGACCCGGTGCTGGTGCGCCAGGGACGGCTGCTGGCCGCGACCTTCCATCCGGAGCTGTCGGCCGACCGGCGGATCCACCGACTGTTCCGCGATATGGCGGCGGCCGGCAGCGAAGCGGACCGGGCGGCCTGACCGCGCCCTGCATCGCAAAAGCGGACCCGGTCAGGAACAGGTGTTGATTCCCGCACGCGCTTCCGCTAGAAGACCGTTCGCTCCGCGGTCAGGGCGGCGAGCGTGCCTCGTCGTGTTTCCTGAAGGCAGGGCGGTCCCCGGAGGAGTGTAGCTCAACTGGTAGAGCGTCGGTCTCCAAAACCGAAGGCTGGGGGTTCGAAACCCTCCACTCCTGCCACGCCCGCCTGACTCGGCGATTTGATTTGGTAGACATGGCCAAGACCAGCCCCGTCCAGTTCTTCAGGCAGGTTCGGCAGGAGACCCTCAAGGTCACCTGGCCGACACGGAAGGAGACCGCGATCACCACCGGCATGGTGTTCGTGTTCGTCATCCTGATGTCGATCTTCTTCCTCCTCGTCGATTGGGGTGCGGGCACGCTCGTGACCTCCGTCATCGGCATGGGGGGCTGAGCCATGGCGATTCGCTGGTACGTGCTGCACGTCTATTCGAATTTCGAGAAGAAGGTCGCGGAGTCCATCCGTGAGCAGGCCGAGCAGAAGGGCCTGTCCGACCACTTCGAACAGATCGTCGTGCCGACGGAAGAGGTCGTCGAGATCCGCCGCGGCCAGAAGGTCAACACCGAGCGGAAGTTCTTCCCCGGTTACGTCCTGCTGAAGATGGAGCTGTCCGACCGGGCCTGGCACTTGGTCAAGAACACGCCGAAGGTCACCGGCTTCCTCGGGTCCGGCAACAAGCCGATCCCGATCAGCGAGACCGAAGCGATGCGGATCATGAAGCAGGTCCAGGAAGGCGTGGAGCGGCCGAAGCCGTCCATCATCTTCGAGATCGGCGAGACGGTTCGCGTGGCCGACGGTCCCTTCACCAGCTTCAACGGCGTGGTGGAAGAGGTGGACGAGGAGCGTTCGCGGCTCAAGGTCGCGGTGTCGATCTTCGGCCGTGCGACTCCGGTGGAACTAGAGTACACGCAGGTCGAGAAAGTTTCGTGACGGTCCGCGCCTCTCGTTGAGGGGTGCATCCGTCGATCAGGACTCCCCGTGCTTCGGGCACGGGGCAGCTGGTGCGGGAGACCTCCCGGGAAGTCCTCCGGGGGTCGTGACCGCGCTTCCCCGTCCCTCCGGTTCCGCCGGAGGGATCAGTTGTTGAGGGATCAGAGATGGCAAAGAAGATCGTAGGTCAGATCAAGCTGCAGGGGCCCGCGGGCGCCGCCAACCCGTCGCCGCCGATCGGTCCGGCGCTGGGCCAGCGCGGTCTGAACATCATGGAGTTCTGCAAGGCGTTCAACGCGCTGACCCAGAACCTCGAGAAGGGAATGCCGATCCCGGTCGTGATCACGGCCTATGGCGACCGGACCTTCACCTTCGTCACCAAGACGCCGCCGAACACCTACTTCATCAAGAAGGCCGCCGGCCTCGCCAAGGGTAGCCAGACGCCCGGCAAGGGCGGCACGGTCGGCAAGATCACGATGACGCAGATTCGCGAAATCGCCGAGATCAAGATGAAGGATCTCAATGCGAACGACGTCGACGCGGCTGCCCAGATGATCAAGGGCTCCGCCCGATCGATGGGCATCGAGGTGGTGGAGTAAACCGGCCATGGCAAAGATTTCAAAGCGCATGCGCGCAGTGACCAAGGGGCTGAACCCCGAGGCCTCCTACGACCTGTCCGAGGCGATCAATCTGCTCAAGGGCGGGGCCAAGGCCAAGTTCGACGAGACGATCGAGATCGCGATGAATCTCGGCGTCGACCCGCGCCATGCCGACCAGATGGTCCGCGGCGTGGTCCAGCTGCCGAACGGCACCGGCAAGGACGTCCGCGTCCTGGTGTTCGCGAAGGGCGAAAAGGCCGAGCAGGCCCAGGCCGCCGGCGCGGACATCGTCGGCGCCGATGATCTCGCCAAGGAGATCCTCGAAGGCCGGATGGACTTCGACCGCTGCATCGCCACCCCGGACATGATGGGTGTGGTCGGTCGCCTCGGTAAGGTGCTCGGCCCCCGCGGCCTGATGCCGAACCCGAAGCTCGGCACCGTCACCGCCGACGTCGCCGCCGCGGTCAAGGCCGCCAAGGGCGGCGCCGTGGAGTTCCGCGCCGAGAAGGCCGGTATCGTCCATGCCGGCGTCGGCAAGGCTAGCTTCACTGCCGAGGCGCTGGTTGGCAACATCCGCGCGTTCGTCGAGGCGATCCAGCGCGCCAAGCCGGCCGGGGCGAAGGGCACCTACCTCAAGAAGGTGACCGTCACCTCGACCATGGGCCCGGGCCTGAAGCTCGACCTGGCGAAGCTGCACGAGAGCCACGGCGCCTGATCGGCGCCGCGGCCTTGAAGAATACGCTGCCCGAGAGGGCGGCGGCGCGCCCGAGAGGGCGCATCTACAGGATACGCCGCCCGGCAACGGGCGACGCTAGGTTGGGGCCTCGGCTCCATCCGAACCTGTCCGAGACTGCAGGGGCACCGCAAGGCGCTTAAAATCCACCTGCATAGACGGGAGTCGAACCCAATCAACGGCGGCGGCCGGACCTCGGTCCGGGCGTCGCGCGGGGCTTGGACTTCTGGGACAGGAGAGCGGATCGGTACCGGACCCACCTCACTTCGAGGGCAGGTCCAAGGGCCGGTCCAGTGTGGACTTGGGGTTCCAGTCCGGCTTCGGCCGGGGCGGGACCTCGACAACGGAGGCGATCCGTGAACCGTACACAGAAGACCGAGAAGATCGCCGCGCTGCAGGAGTCGTTCCGGACGGCGAACATGGTCGTTGTCACCCGCCAAGGCGGGATGACGGTGGCCGAATCGACCGATCTCCGGCGGCAAATGCTCGCGGCGGGGGCCTCGTTCCGCGTGACCAAGAACCGGCTCGCCCGCATCGCCCTTCAGGGCACCCAGTTCGAGCATCTGGCGGACCTGTTCACCGGCCCGACTGCCATTGCGTTCTCTCATGACGTGATTGCGGCGGCGAAGGTGGCGGTCGACTACGCCAAGAAGAACGACAAGCTGCAGATCATCGGCGGCGGACTCGGTTCTCAGCTGCTCGATCAGAAGGGTGTCGAGGCTCTGGCGTCGCTGCCGTCGCTCGACGAGCTGCGCGCCAAGCTGGTGGGCATGATCCAGACTCCGGCGACGCGTATCGCTGGTGTTCTGCAGGCGCCGGCCGGGCAGGTTGCCCGCGTCATCGGTGCCTATGCCAAGAAGGACGAGGCGGCATAGAGCCGCACCTGTTGAATCTGTACCCAGAAGACCCAAGTTTAGGAGAACGAAATGGCTGATCTTTCAAAGATTGTCGACGAACTGTCGAGCCTGACGGTCCTCGAGGCCGCCGAGCTGTCGAAGCTGCTTGAGGAGAAGTGGGGCGTGTCCGCCGCTGCTCCCGCTGCCGCTGCGGCTGCTCCGGCCGCTGCTGCTGCCGCCCCGGTGGAAGAGCAGACCGAGTTCAACGTCATCCTGACGGAAGCCGGCGAGAAGAAGATCAATGTGATCAAGGAGGTCCGTGCGATCACCGGACTCGGCCTCAAGGAGGCCAAGGATCTCGTCGAAGGTGCGCCCAAGTCCGTCAAGGAAGGCGTTACCAAGGACGAGGCCGCCAAGATCCGCAAGCAGCTCGAAGAGGCCGGCGCCAAGGTCGACGTCAAGTAAGACGGCGTGGCACTTCAAGCTGTTTGGTTAGTCTAGTCCGGGCGCGGTCGATCCCTCGGGGTCGACCGCGAACGGGCGTTTGTGTTTTGTCCTGTTCGGCATCTGTTGGAATTGAGGGGCTCCCATGGCTCAGACCTTCACCGGCCGTAAGCGCGTCCGCAAGAGTTTCGGGCGGATTCCCGAGGTTGCCCAAATGCCGAACCTGATCGAGGTGCAGCGCAGCTCCTACGATCAGTTCCTGCAGATGAACATCAAGCCGGCGAACCGCGCCGTGCTGGGCCTGCAAGAGGTGTTCCGGTCGGTGTTCCCGATCAAGGACTTCTCTGAACGCGCCGAGCTCGATTTTGTTTCTTATGAGCTCGAAGAGCCGAAATACGACGTCGAGGAGTGCCAGCAGCGGGGCATGACCTTCGCTGCGCCGCTCAAGGTGACGCTGCGCCTGACCGTGTTCGATGTCGAGGAGGATACGGGCCTGCGCTCGATCCGCGACATCAAGGAGCAGGACGTCTACATGGGCGACATGCCGCTCATGACGGCGAACGGCACCTTCATCATCAACGGCACCGAGCGTGTCATCGTCAGCCAGATGCACCGCAGCCCGGGCGTCTTCTTCGACCATGACCGCGGCAAGACCCATTCCTCGGGCAAGTACCTGTTCGCGGCCCGCGTCATCCCCTATCGCGGCTCTTGGCTCGACTTCGAATTCGATGCCAAGGACCACATGTATGTCCGCATCGACCGCCGCCGCAAGCTGCCGACCACCACGCTGCTGATGGCGCTGGATTCGGCCGAGACCGCGGCGCTGCGCGATGAGCGCCGCAAGGAAGGCCGTGGCCTGCAGCCCTATGAGGCGCAGGGCATGGGCCGCGAGGAGATCCTCAGCTACTTCTACCAGAGCGTCGCCTACGCCCGGACCAAGGACGGCTGGAAGACCGCCTTCGACGGCGAGCGCCTGAAGGGTGCCAAGCTGACCGCCGACCTGGTCGACGCGGCCTCGGGCGAGGTCGTGGCCCCGTCCGACACCAAGATGACGCCGCGCGTTATCAAGAAGCTGGTCGAGCAGGGCGTCACCGAGATCCTGGTCCCGGCCGAAGACCTGATGGGCCGCTATCTGGCCGGCGACGTGATCGACGAGAGCAACGGCGAGGTCTTCTTCGAGGCCGGTGACGAGGTCACGCAGGCCGTGATCGACCTGTTCGCCGAAAAGGGCTTCGACGTCCTGACGGTGCTGGCGATCGACCACGTCAATGTCGGCCCGTATGTCCGCAGCACCCTGGCGATCGACCGCAACGCCAGCCGCGAAGACGCGCTGATCGACATCTACCGCGTCATGCGCCCGGGCGAGCCGCCGACGCTGGAAAGCGCCGAGGCGCTGTTCAACGGCCTGTTCTTCGACCAGGAGCGCTATGATCTCTCGGCCGTCGGCCGGGTGAAGATGAACGCACGCCTGGGCTTCCAGACCGACGACCAGCTGCGCGTCCTGCGCAAGACCGACGTCCTGTCGATCCTGAAGATCCTGGTCGGCCTGAAGGACGGCCGCGGCGAGATCGACGACATCGACAACCTCGGCAACCGCCGCGTCCGCTCGGTCGGCGAGCTGATGGAGAACCAGTACCGCATCGGCCTCCTGCGCATGGAGCGCGCGATCAAGGAGCGCATGAGCTCGGTCGAGATCGGCAACGTGATGCCGCAGGACCTCATCAACGCCAAGCCGGCAGCGGCGGCGGTGCGTGAGTTCTTCGGCTCCTCGCAGCTCAGCCAGTTCATGGACCAGACCAACCCGCTCTCGGAGATCACCCACAAGCGCCGTCTCTCGGCCCTTGGCCCGGGCGGTCTAACCCGCGAGCGCGCCGGCTTCGAAGTCCGCGACGTGCATCCGACCCATTACGGCCGCATCTGCCCGATCGAGACGCCGGAAGGCCCGAACATCGGCCTGATCAACTCGCTCGCCACCTTCGCGCGCGTCAACAAGTACGGCTTCATCGAGACGCCGTACCGCAAGATCGTGAACGGCAAGGTGACGCCTGACGTCGTCTATCTGTCGGCGATGGAAGAGGCCAAGCACTACGTTGCTCAGGCGTCTGCGTCGCTCACCAACAAGGGTGAGTTCGCCGATGATCTCGTCGTTGCCCGCCACGCCGGCGACAACGGCCTGACTCCGAAAGAGTCGGTCGATCTGATGGACGTGTCGCCCAAGCAGCTCGTCTCCGTGGCCGCGGCGCTCATTCCGTTCCTCGAGAACGATGAC
>NZ_JBYRFX010000799.1:0-8570 GCF_057815775.1 Inquilinus sp. | reverse complement strand
TGCCGCCGCGGCGACCCGGCTGAAGCTGTGACCGGGGAAGCGGTGACCAGGCCTGCCCCCGGCAACCTGTTCGACGCCCTGCCACAGAACGCGGCCGAGGAGCAGTTCATTCCCCTGCTGCAGGCGGCCGGCTTCACCCTGGAGCGCATCGTCTCCACCGGCCAGGCCAGCCCGCCGGGCCATTGGTACGACCAGGACCGGGCGGAATGGGTGGTGCTGCTGCGCGGCGGCGCCGGGCTGCAGTTCGAGGGCGAGCCGGAGCCGCGGCTGCTGCGGCCCGGCGACTGGGTCGCGATCCCCGCCCATGCCCGCCACCGCGTCGCCTGGACCGACCCGGACCAGCCGACGGTCTGGCTGGCCCTGTATCACGGGTGATCGGTCTCTAAGCGGCAATCAGCTCGAACCGGTCCACATCGACCAGCCCGCGGTCGGTGATCTTGAGGTGCGGGATCACCGGCAGGGGCAGGAAGGCCAGCTGGATGAAGGGTTCGGGCAGCGGGCAGCCCATCGCGCGGACCGCCCGGCGCAGCGCCAGCAGGTCCTGCGCTATCGCCTCGAACGGCTTCAGGCTCATCAGGCCGGCGATCGGCAGCGCGATCTCGCCGACGACATGGCCGTTGACCACGGCGACGAAGCCGCCCTGCAGTTCGATCAGCCGGTTCACCGCCACCGCCATGTCGGCATCGCTGTCGCCGACGACGCAGATGTTGTGGCTGTCATGCCCGACCGAGGAGGCGAGCGCCCCGCCGCGGAAGCCGAAGCCCTTGACGAAGGCGCGGCCGATGTTGCGGTTCACCCCGTGCCGGGCGAAGACGCAGATCTTGAGGATGTCCTGGTCCGGGTCTGGATGGCGGCAGCCGTCGCGCCAGGGCAGCGTCGCCACCAGCGCGTCGGTGATGATCTTGCCGGGGATCAGCCCGATCACCGGGCCGGTCGGGCCGGAGGTCGGGGCCAGGAAATCCTCTGTCATGACAAGGTCGAGCCGGACCGAGCCGAGGCCGACCGGGGCCGGCGCCGCGCGACCGGCGAAGATGTCGGGCCCGACGATGCGGCCGGCGCTGATCACCTGGGACACGGCGCAGTCCTCGAGGTCGTCCAGCAGCACCAGATCGGCCCGGCGGCCCGGTGCGACGATGCCCCGGTCGCGCAGGCCAAAGCCCTGGGCCGCCGACCAGGTGGCGGTGCGGTAGACATGGGCCACCGGTGCGCCGCGGCGGATGGCGGCGCGGATCAGGTGGTCGAGATGGCCTTCCTCGGCGATGTCGAGCGGGTTGCGGTCATCGGTGCACAAGCCGAGGAAGGGCGAGGTCTCGGCCGAGATGATCGGCGCCAGGGCGTTGACGTCCTTGCTGACCGACCCGTCGCGGATCAGGATCTGCATGCCCTTGCGCAGCTTCTCCATCGCCTCCTCGACGCCGGTCGTCTCATGGCAGTTGCGGATGCCGCAGGCGAGATACGCGTTCAGCGGCTTGCCGGTCAGCAGCGGCGAATGGCCGTCGATATGGCCGTCCTGAAAGGCGGCGAGCTTTTCCAGCACGCCTTCGTCCTTGGCCAGCACACCGGGGAAGTTCATGAATTCGGCCAGGCCGATCACCTTGGGGTGGCCGCGATGGCGCACCAGCGCCGCGGCATCCAGCCGGGCGCCCGACGTCTCCAGCTCCGTCGCCGGCACGCAGGAGGACAGCTGGACCCGCAGGTCCATCGCCGTGCCCAGCGCACCGTCGAGGAAATAGCGTAAGCCCGCCTCGCCCAGCACGTTGCAGATCTCATGCGGGTCGCAGATCGCGGTGGTGGTGCCGCGCGGCAGCACGCAGCGGTCGAATTCGGCCGGCGTCACCAGGGTCGATTCGCAATGGACATGGGTGTCGATGAAGCCGGGCACGACGATGCGGCCGCGGCCGTCGATCTCGACCGTGCCGGAATAGCTGTCGCAGGTGCCCACGATGCGGTCACCGCAGATCGCGACATCGCCGTCCAGCAGCGCACCCGTGACCACGTCCAGAGTGCGCGCGCCCTTGATCACGAGATCCGCCGGCGCGTGGCCCAGCGCTTGGTCGATCCGGGCCTTCAGTTCGGTCGTGCTGGACATGGCATCTTCTCCTACAGGGCGCCAGCCTAGCAGGATCGGGACAGGCCGCACCCGCTTTCCCCACCGATCCGGGGGTGGGCTACAGCCGGAATAGATGTAATTTTATGCGAATTGTATTTGATGCTAGACCCCCATTGGCGACAGCGGGAGGGTTTTGGACTATCACCAGCCCAGGCGGGTCCGCCCCGCCATCCGGGGGAGACAGGTGGGAATGGAGAGATTTCTGGGCTCGGTCCGATCCATCGTGCTGCTGGCGATCCTTGGGTTCCTGCTGTTCTTCGGCACGGCCGGATGGCTGGGCAAGCAGTTCCTGGCGGACAGCCAGCGCACCCAGGCCCAGGTCGACCACACCAACCAGGTGATCAACACCATCTTCCAGGCCCGCCTGTACCTGTCGCGGTCCCAGCTCTACAGCCGCAGCTTCGTGCTGAGCGGCAAGCCGCAGGATGCGGCGGTGTCCGAGGACGGCGCCCGGCTGACCACGGACACGATGCTGGACCTGCGCAAGCTGGTCTCCGACAACCCGGACCAGGTCCGGCGCCTGGACACCGCAGCATCGCTGGTCGAGCAGATCCTGGTCACCAACGACCGGATCATCGCTGCGGTCCGCCGCGGCGATCTCGACGGTGCCCGGGCCATCGTGTCCGACGCCGCCGACCAGGGGCCGGCCTTCCGCGAGCAGATCGAGATGGCGGTGGCCACCGAACGGACCCTGCTGACGCAGCGCCAGGCCGCCACCGATGCGACGCGGCAGCGGATCATCTGGCTGCTGGCCGGCATCGCGGTGCTGGCGGGGATCTGCGGCCTGGTCGCGGTCTGGGCCCTGTCGCGCCAGGTGCAGACCGACCAGAAGCGCTATCGCGATCTGGAACGGGCCAAATCCGAAAGCGACGCATCCGCCCGGGCGCTGGCGGAAAGCCAGGCGCAGATGCAGGCGGTGCTGGACAGTGCCCGCGACCCGATCCTGGTGGTCGGCCAGGACGGCGTGGTCGAGCTGGCCAACCTGGCCTGCGGCGCCGCCTTCGCCACCACCTCGCGCAGCCTGGTCGGCACCGACATCTCCGACCTGGTGCCGGCCCTGGCCGGCGGCGCGCACCCGACCGGCGAGGTGCGGGTGACCCGGCGCGACGGCAGCGCCTTCCCGGCCGAGATCTCGACCGGCGTGTTCGAGCGCGACGGCCGCGAGATCTCGGTCTGCATCCTGCGCGACATGACCGAGCGGCACCGGCTGGACCAGTTGAAGAATGAATTCGTGTCGACGGTCAGCCACGAGCTGCGCACGCCGCTGACCTCGATCCGCGGCTCGCTCGGCCTGATCGTGGCCGGGGCCGCCGGCTCGCTGCCCGACAAGGCCAAGGCACTGCTGGAGATCGCGCACAAGAACAGCGAGCGGCTGGTCGGGCTGGTCAACGACATCCTCGACATCGAGAAGATCGAATCCGGCCGGATGGAGTTCCGGCACGACCGGCTGGAGGCAGGTTCCCTGGTCGAGCAGGCGGTGGAGGCGAACCAGGCCTATGCCGTGCAGCATGAAGTCGAGTACCGGATCACGACCCAGAAGGGCACGCCGCTGCCGGTGCAGGGCGATGCCGACCGGCTGATCCAGGTGCTGAACAACCTGCTGTCGAATGCGGCGAAATTCTCGCCCGCCGGATCGGTGATCAAGGTCGCGATCGAGCCGGCCGGCAGCCAGGTCCGCATCAGCGTGCGCGACCGCGGCGCCGGCATCCCGGAGGAATTTCGCGGCCGGATCTTCCAGCGTTTCGCCCAGGCGGATGCCAGCGACGTCAGGCGCAAGGGCGGCACCGGGCTGGGGCTGTCGATCGCCAAGGCGATCGTCGAGCGGCATGGCGGCCGCATCGGCTTCGAGCCGGCCGAGGGCGGCGGCACCTGCTTCTGGTTCACCCTGCCGCTGCTGGCCGAGCTGATCGCGTCGGCCACCGAGGGCGTGGGCCAGGGCCGCCGCCGCGTGCTGGTCTGCGAGGACGACCCCGACGTGGCGACGCTGCTGGGCCTGATGATCGAGCAGGATGGCTGGCAGGTTGACATCGCCCGCGATGGCGAAACCGCGCTGGAGAAGGCGCGGACCGGGCATTACGACGCCATGACCGTCGACCTGCTGCTGCCGGGGATGGACGGCATCGCGCTGATCCGCCGGCTGCGCGCCGACGCGACGACCGCCGACCTGCCGGTCGTTGTCGTCTCCGCCACCGCACAGGACGGCAAGCGCGAGCTGAACGGCGACGCGGTCAACATCGTCGACTGGCTGGACAAGCCGATCGAACAGCTGCGGCTGCGCGTGGCGCTGCGCCAGGCGGCGCTGCGCAGCCGCGACGGGCGGGCCCGCATCCTGCATGTCGAGGACGATGACGACGTCATCGAGGTGGTCGGCGCCATCGTGCGCGACGAGGCCGACATCGTGCCGGCACGGTCGCTGGCCGAAGCCCGGGCCCGGCTGGCCGAGCGGCGCTACGACCTCGTCATCATCGATGTCGGGCTGCCCGACGGCTCCGGCCTCGACCTGCTGGAGACGATCAATGCCCGCACCCCGCGGGAGCCGGTGCTGATCTTCTCGGCCCAGGATTCCAACGGCTCCTACGCCAGTGCCGTCTCCGCCTCGCTGGTCAAGAGCCGCACCGACAACCAGCAGCTGCACCGCACCATTATCGGGCTGATCAACGGCCTGATCCAGGACCGCAACGAGGGCACAGACAATGGCCGATGAGGCCCTGACCCGCATCCTCTATGTCGAGGACGATGCCGATATCCGCTCGGTCGCCAGCTTCGCGCTGGAGGCGGTGGGCGGCTTCGTCCTCGCCGCCTGCGCTTCGGGCGAGGACGCGCTGGCCGCCGCGGCCGCCTTCGCGCCGCAGCTGCTGCTGCTCGATGTCATGATGCCCGGCATGGACGGGCCGGAGACCCTGGCGGCGCTGCGGGCGATGCCGGAAACGGCGGCGACGCCGGCCGTGTTCATGACCGCCAAGGTGCAGCCGCAGGAGGTGGCGCGCTACCGAGCCCTTGGCGCGCTCGACGTGATCTCCAAGCCGTTCGACCCGATGACGCTGTCCGACGAGATCCGCGCCATCTGGGCCGGGCGCCGCGGCTGAGGCCGGGGATGGCCGCCGACCCGGACGCCCTCCGCCAGCAGCTCGACCGGCTGCGGTCGAAATTCGCGGCGGAACTGCCGCAGCGGCTGGCCGAGGCCGAATCGCTGCTGGCGGCGCTGCAGGCCGGCGACACCGGGGCGCTGGCCGGGCTGCGGCTGGTCGTCCACCGCCTGCACGGCACCGGCGGCACCATGGGCTTCACCGCCCTGTCGCAGGCGGCGGCAACCCTGGAACTGCGCCTGGAGGATTGCCTGCGGGCCGGCGGCCCGGGCCCGGACGACCCGGCCGCGATCGCCGCCGGGCTGGCCGCGGTGAAGGCGACGATCGCCGGGGCGTGAGCCCGTCAGGCGGCTTCAGTCACCTCGATCTCAGCGGTGATCTCTGCCACCTTGCCCAGCATGATCGAGGCGGAGCAGTACTTCTCTTTCGACAGCTTGACCGCGCGTTCGACCTTGGCCGGGTCCAGGCCGCGGCCGGAGACGATGTAGCGCAGACGGATGCGGGTGAAGACCTTGGGATCGGTCTCGGCGCGTTCGGCCTCGACCTCGACCCGGCAATCGGTCACCGGCTCACGCCCCTTCTCCAGGATCATCACCACGTCGAAGGCGGTGCAGCCGCCGAGGCCGAGCAGCAGCATCTCCATCGGCCGGACGCCAAGGTTGCGGCCACCGCTTTCCGGCGCGCCGTCCATCACGACGGCATGGCCGCTGCCGGATTCGCCGACGAAGGTGCGGCCTTCGACCCAGGTGATGCGGGCTTTCATCTCAATCGCTCCAGGAACTGATTCGTCGCGCACCCTAGCAGTGGCACGGGTGGCCGTCAGCCGGCCGGACGGGCACGCCGAATCCGGGCTTTGCATCGCCGGAACTTTGCAGTATGGTCCGCGCCGCTTCGGGCCCTCGGGTCCGAGTCCGTGGTTTGCACTCGTAGCTCAGCTGGATAGAGCGCCGCCCTCCGGAGGCGGAGGTCACAGGTTCGAATCCTGTCGAGTGCGCCACCCCTCTCCAAGACATACTTGATTGCTCGGTCGGCTGTGCCGCGGCTTCGGCTATGGCACGAATGGCGCTAGGGCCGGTTTCGCCGGCTCGACGCAATCGAACTTCATGGTCATGCCGAAATCGTCGGCGAGGGCGGCCCGGCGGCCGTACTGGGCGCAGTGCGCGTCCGCCTTCGACTGGACGGAGGCCGTCGAGATCAGGAACGGGACGACGCCGAACGTCACGAAATCCTGGTTCCCGGTCTGCTCACGGCTGCACGCCGCCAGGGCCAGGATGGCCGCAGCCGCAGTGGCGAGCGTGCGTGGCCGCATCGGATCCTCCGTCTTAAAGATCGGAGAACCTGGAGTGGCTGCAGCCCATCGTCAATGCGATGGCCGAGCGACAAAATAACCGCGCGATCGGCGCCCCCTGCCCGCGGGCAGCAAAAAGCCCGCCGCGGTTCCCCGGGGCGGGCTCTTGGACCTGAGGTCAGTTGCCGAAGCGGCGCCAGGCCTGGTTGGTCATGCCGTTGTGACGGTCATGGCCACGGCGCTGATGGGCATGCTGCTGCTGGGCGTGATGATGGTTCCGCCAGTTCTGCTGCGCGTGGTGGCGGTTGTCGTACTTGTGGTGCTGCTGCTGGTGCTGCCAGTTGTTCGGCGCGGCCTCGGCCGTCGAAACGGCCAGCGGGGCCACGACCGAGAGGGCGAGGGCCACAAGCGCGGCCTTGGCCATCTTGCTGCGGAACATCATTTGTTCGGCTCATTTCTGTTTCTACTGCTCCCTACACGGCTGCCGGACAGAATCCCGTCGCCCCATATTTTCGAAACGCTTTTCCCGTGCTGTTGCATCATTTGATCTACGGTAAACGCCGCCGCCGTGGTGTTCTGCCCGCGGGCCACAACGGCCCCTGACTCACCAAGACTCGCCCCGCGGCCCACGCGGGGCTTTTTCTTGCCCGGCCGGGCTTGCTTCGCCTCGACAAAATTTCGTTACCACCACGACGGTCGCAGCGAATGATATTGCGACGCATTCCGATTCTCGGCATGGTGCGTCCGATTTTGAAGTAAATTCGACAGGCGAGGCTCTAATGAAACTGTCACTACCGGCTTTGGCCAGCGCCGCTGCGATGGCCGTGGCCCTGCTGAGCGCCCCTGTCATGGCGCAGGACGACGGCATCGTCGTCTACAACGCCCAGCATGAAAGCCTGACCAAGGCCTGGGCCGAGGGCTTCACCCGCGACACCGGCATCAAGGTGACGCTGCGCAATGGCGACGACACCGAGCTGGGCAACCAGTTGGTGCAGGAGGGTGCCGCCTCCCCCGCCGATGTGTTCCTGACCGAGAATTCGCCCTCCATGGTGCTGGTCGACGGCGCCGGGCTGTTCGCGCCGCTGGACCCGGCGACGCTGGCCCAGGTGCCCGACGCCTTCCGGCCATCGCATGGCCGCTGGATCGGCATCGCCGCGCGCAGCACCGTCTTCGCCTATGACAAGACCAAGCTGAGCGCCGACAAGCTGCCGAAGTCGCTGCTGGACCTCGCCGACCCCGCCTGGAAGGGCCGCTGGGGCGCGTCGCCGTCGGGCGCAGACTTCCAGGCCATCGTCAGCGCGCTGCTGGCGCTGAAGGGCGAGGCGGCGACCCTTACCTGGCTGAAGGCGATGAAGGAGAACTACCTGCCCTACAAGGGCAACAGCACGGCGATGAAGGCGGTCAATGCCGGCCAGGTCGAAGGCGCGGTAATCTATCACTACTACTTCTTCGGCGACCAGGCGAAGACGGGCGAGAATAGCGGCAATGTCGCGCTGCACTATTTCCGCGGCCAGGACCCCGGCGCCTTCGTCAGCATCTCGGGCGCGGGCGTGCTGGGCTCCAGCAAGCACAAGGCCGAGGCCGAGGCCTTCGTCAAATGGATCGCGGGCAAGGGTGGCCAGTCGATCCTGAAGACCGGCGACTCCTTCGAATATGCTGTCGCCAAGGGCGCCGAATCCAATCCCAAGCTCGTTCCGCTGCCCGAGTTGCAGGCCCCGCGGGTCGACCCTTCCAAGCTGAACAGCAAGGCGGTCACCGAGCTGATGACCAAGGCCGGCCTGCTCTGAGCACGGCAGACCAGAACGGCCGGACGGGGGGCTGGATTCCCCTGTCCGGTAGTTTCGTATTTCGACGGACCCCAGCGAACCGGGCTTGCATGTCTGCGAACTGCCTGTACCCGAAGGCTGCGTCGTATCACCTACCGCGCCGCACACTCCACATGAATGCGGCCACCGCATTGTCCCGATCTGATCAATGCCCATGAGTGTCGCGTCCTTGCCAGCGATAGAGCGTCCGCTTTCCGTGCATCCCGGCATGCGCCGGCTGCCCGGGCGCTCGCAGCCGCTGATGACCGCGACGGCGACGC
>NZ_JBYRFX010000798.1:0-11880 GCF_057815775.1 Inquilinus sp. | reverse complement strand
CCGCCCGCGGCTTCTGGCCGTTGAGGTATTTCAGCACCTCCTGCGGCGTGGTGTGGCGGTATTCGGCCAGCGCGGCGAGGCGGCCTGCCGGCATGCGGCCGTCGCTGTCATTCTGCGTCAGCGCCTCCGCCACGTCCGGATTCACCCCGGCTGCGACCAGATAGGCCCGGTTCGCCGGCACCGTGGCCGCGGCGGCCTTGGCCTTGTCGTGCATGTCGATCAGCGCCAGGGCGCTGGATCCGGCCAGCGTCAGCAAGGTCCCGACGATCGGCCCGCCAACCTTGCTCAGCCGCAGCAGGCTGGCCAGGTCGGGATAGCTGGAGATGAAGGTGCCGGTGGTGGCGGCGCCGAGCGCCGCCGCGCGCGGCCAGTCGCCTTCGATCGCGTAGTTCGCTGTGCCCAGCGCGTTCCACCAGCCGAACACCTTCAGGTGATTACTGAACACCTTGCTCCAGGTCCCCTGGTTGGCGGCCGTCCGGCCCAGGAAGCCCTTGATCCCGGCCTCGCTGCCGTCCAGCTTCAGCATCCGGCTCATGGCCTGGCTGATCACCTGGGTGCCTTCGATCGCCGTGCCCCCGGCATAGAGGCCGAGGAAGCCGATGTTCCGCCAGCCCTTCTCGGCGAGATAGCCGGGGTCGTCGATGTTGCGGTCGAGCCGTTCGGCCTGGTTGTGCATGCCCCAGAGATAGGTGGCGGTGCCGTACAGGCTGAGGCCGATGCCGAAGGGCTTGGCCCCGGTCACCGCCGCGATGTCGACCTGGACATGGTTGCGCGCCATGCGCGACGGCCAACTGACATCGACCACGATCTTGCCGGGGTCCGCCAGCGTACCGTTCTGCAGGCCGTCGAGGTTGAACAGCCGCGCCGCCTCGGTCATCCCGGCAGAGCTGACGGCGAGGGCCAGAGACAGCTTCGGGTCGGTCTGCGAATCCGGGGCCTCGGCCTGCTTCAGCAACTCGGCCTGGTGCGGTGAGCCCTGCAGCTGCGGCGCGTATTCCGACAGCGCAGCCATGCTGCGCGTCAGGTGATAGCCGTCGCTGTTGATCCGCTGCAGGTCCGCATCGACGTCCTTGACCGTGTCGTCCTGGTCGCTGGCCCGCGCCTGTTTCGTCTCGGCCCCGGTCTTGAGCGGCTGCCCGCCCGGCGCGTCGTCCGGCGGCAGGAAGCCGTCCCAATTCCCCGGCGGGTTGGTCAGCGGGATGGCGGTCTGACCGAGCTCGGTGACCGAATCCCGGACGTGGTTCTTGAGGTCCGCGGTGCCGTCGAGCACGCCCTGCTCGATCCGGTCCGCCGACTTGACGCTATCGCCGTCGCCTTCGGTCCGCAGCTGCTTGGCGATGGCGAGGGACAGCACCGCGCCGGAACCGTCGGCGGCCGGCGTCTTCGAATTGACATTGGGTGCGCCCCAGGCCTGCAGCGTGCTCGCCATGAAGTCGATCGAATCCTGGCCTTCCGGGCTGCGGTCGGCGCTGTCGGCTGCGGCGCTGAGGTTGCGGAAGATCTCGCCATACTCGCCGCTGCCGCCGTTGGAATCGGCGTGCCAGAGCTGGACCTCCGGATTGACGAAATCCGTGGTGATGTCGCCGATCGTGTCGGTCGCCTTGTCCAGGATCAGCGCAGCGGTCAGCGGGTCGGCTTTCTGCGGGTCGGTCAGCTCACGCAGCTTGGCTGCGGCCTTGTAGGCGCCGGACGGGTCGTTCTCGTCCTTCGGCGTTTCCTCATAGGCCTTTTTGATCTCGTCGGCGGCGCGCTGCGGCGCCCCGTTCAGGAAATCATCGGCCTGGGATTTGATCGCCCCCTGCCAGGCCGGGTCCTGCGGCCCATAGGCCAGCAGCAGGTCGCGATGCGCCTCCACCGCCGCCTTGGTCGGGGTGGTGATGGCAACCGCCGAGAACTGGTTCGTGACCTCCCGGTTGAACGCCAAAATCGACAGCAGGTCCGGCTGGGCCGACCGGAACAACGGGTCGAACACGGCGTGGGTGCGGCCCTGCGCCGTCCACCCCTCCTGCGCCGTCTTGGCGGCATCGTCGACCGCGGCGGCGAAAGCGGCGTCCTTCGGCCGGCGGGCCTTCAGCTCTGCCTTCAGCCCATCCAGCGCATCCCCGGGCACCACCGAATCCCGGGTGGCATAGTCCATCTCTGCGACCAGCGACGGCCTGACATCGCCGCCCTTCGCCAGCAGGCCGGCCTGGTCCTTCGCCATCCGGCTGCGATCGGCATCCAGGATGGTGACCGTGTCCTTGATGTCGAGGTCGTCGGGGTTGTGGTCCGGCGGGAACAGCGCCGGGTCGGCCGCACGGATGTCGTCGAGCGTCCGGCCGTGCGCTCGCGCGATCGAGGTCAGGGTGTCGCCCTTCTTGACCTCGTAGACGGTTCGGCCGCTGTCGAAGGTGGCGGCCGGGGTGGGCGAGACCACGGGGCCGAGGTCCTGCGGCAGCAGCAGGCTGGCCAGCGGGTTCTGTTGCGTGACGGGTGGCGGTGGCGGCGATAGCACCGGCGGCTGCCGGTTGCGGGCGATCGCATCCTGGAAGGCGGGGGCCACGGCAGGGTTCTGGGTGCGGAACGGGGACTCGATCCGCCCGCCGATCCGAGGGAACAGGGACATGGCCGTCTCCTCTACAGATTCCGTCGCCGGCCCCGCGGCTGCGATGACGATTTGATGACACGGAGTTTGGTGGCCGATCCCGTCCTTGTCAAACCGGGCCGAGCCCGATTTGAAGATTTCGCAAGGCAGGTTCACTGAAACGGGCAAGAATATGCCGATGCTCGGCAGAGAATGGCCGAACAACCGGCAACAGGCTCAGGGATAGCCTCGTATAGTCCGTCCCGCGATCCTGGAATCCGGATCCGATTTCCTCCCTTCGCCGGGATCGGAAGCTGCGTGGTTCGGGCGGAATGTCCAGATCCTCATGGATTTCTTATGCCTGGGACCGGCATCAGTGCCGCGCTCCACCGGCGCAGCCGAGAGCGGACTTAGGATCGGACAAGACATATGATCGACAGGATTGGTCGGGAACCGGACCTGGAACTTGGGCTGCTCGAGGGGGAACGTCCCGACGCCGGCCCGTCGGCAAGCTATGTGGCCCGCCTGTCGAGCTGGCTGACCGCGGTCACCACCTCGCGAAACATCGTCCAGGATGGTGCCGGTCAGCAGATCGAGGCTGAACGCCAGGCCCTGGCGGAGGAGCGCCGCATGCTCGAAGCCGAACGCCTGGAGTTCGCGCGGCTGGCCGCGTCGGAACGGCAGCGGCTCGCGACCGAGGACCGCAGGCTGGCGGCCGAGAGCCAGAGGCTGGCTGCCGACCGCCGGGCGCTCGCGGAGGAACGCGCCGAATTCGAGCAGCAGCACGCGGCCGAACGCCGCCAGGCCGAAGAACAGAGTGCCATCGACCATCGCGCCTTCGTCGAGCGCATGCAGGCCGTGTCCGAAACGGCCCGGCAGCAGCGGGACGAGCATCATCTGGACGATGGCCTCTTCAACGCCGCGCTGGCCGAATTCGACACCAGCCTGGAGACGCTGGCGCAATTGACACCGGCCAGCGAAGGCTACCGGTCCGCCAAGGATGCGGTGCGCCGGACCAGCACCGAGCTGGCGCAGGCCCTGCACCGCGGTCTCAACTTCCTCCTGGCCAGCCTGGGCGACGAGACGTCCAAGGCCCAGCTTGCGGCCACCCAGGCGCAGAACCAGATCTTCAAGGAGCAGCTGCGGCTCGGCCGGCAGTCGGTGGTCGCCGCCATCATCGGCGTGGTGCTGACGGCGATCTACATGGTGTTCACCGGCGTCAACTACGGCACCGGCACGGCGGTCAACCTCAACACGTTAAGGCAGAGCTGACGGCCGGCGGCGGCCCTGCATCTCGGTCCACTGGTTGGCCAGGTCGCCGACCAGCATAGCCAGCGCCACGCAGCTCCACACCGCGATCTCGGCCACCGCGGGATCCGGCGGCTGGTCGAGCCCGGTCAGGCCGAGGATCAGGCGCCCTTCGAAGAAGGTCAGCGCCACGGCGTAGCTGCGGGTCATCCACTGCCGGTGCCGCGGGATCATGCCCTTGAGCGCGAAGGCGATGCCGATCCCGGTCGTCACCATCAGCAGCACGGCGTCGACGCCCGCGGCGAAGGTGAAGGAGCGTGAGGCGCCCGCCGCCTCGTCGAGCCACTGGATATAGGCCCCCAGCGGCGCCAGGATGAAGACGCCGACGACATAGATGCGGCCGACGACGCGATGCACCACGGCGAAGCGGCGGCGCAGCCGGTCGGAGAATTGCAGCGGCGCCAGCAGCAGCGCACTGGCCCCGGCCACGCCATGCGGCAGCAACCACCATTGGAAGGACTGGTAGTGCTGCCACACCGGGTTGTCGGGTTCGATCAGGAAGCGTTCGTTGTGGCCGATGACATAGGCCATCATCGCCAGGATCAGCGCGAAGACGACCGTCTTTGCGCGGGGGACGTGGAAGGAACGCCGTACCGGCTCTATTGCGACCATGTGGATCTGCTCCAGCTTATTGCTGCGACCAGAAAGCCGGATCCAGATGTCCAGGAGATTTCGCTTGCGGACCGAAGCGTTACGCCAGAAATGCGACAACCCGGTGACGAGAACAAAAACACAACAGTTGCGTCCGGGCCGGTCCTGGGCTGATCTGGTCGGATGCATCCTGGTCCAGACGACGCATCGATGAGTGCAGTGGCGGAGACCGCCGAACCCTTGCTGCCCCCGGCCTTCCTCGGCTGGTTCCGGCACAAGGGCTGGACGCCGCACCTGCATCAGCTGGAAATGCTGCAGGCGGCGCGCGACGGCACCCATGTCCTGCTGATCGCCCCGACCGGCGGCGGCAAGACCCTGGCCGGCTTCCTGCCGTCGCTGACCGAGCTGGCGGAGCGGCCGCGCGAGGGGCTGCACACCCTGTACATCTCGCCGCTCAAGGCCCTGGCGGTCGACATCCACCGCAACCTGGAACAGCCGATCGCCGAGATGCGGCTGCCGATCCGGGCGGAGACCCGCACCGGCGACACGCCGCAGGCCAAACGCGAACGCCAGCGCCGCCACGCACCGCAGATCCTGATGACGACGCCGGAGAGCCTGGCGCTGATGCTGTCCTATGGCGATGCCGACCGGATCTTCGGCGGCGTGCGCTGTGTCATCATCGACGAGCTGCACGCCCTGGCCGGCACCAAGCGCGGCGACCTGCTGGCGCTCGGCCTCGCCCGCCTCGCCTTCCATGCACCGACGGCGCGGCGCATCGGGCTGTCGGCCACGGTCGCGCATCCAGACGCGCTGGTCGCCTGGCTGTCGCCGACCGGCCATGCCGACCCGGCGCTGGTGCGCACGGTGCAGGGGCCGCCGGGCATCAAGCCGGTGGTCGAGATCCTGGAAACCGAGGGCCGGCTGCCCTGGTCCGGCCATATGGGCACCTATGCCGCCGCCGAGCTGTACGAACGCATCCGCAAGGCCGGCACCACCCTCTTGTTCGTCAACACCAGGGCGCAGGCCGAGCTGGTGTTCCAGGCGCTGTGGCGGGTGAATGACGACGTGTTGCCGATCGCGCTGCATCACGGCAGCCTGGCGGCGGAGCAGCGCCGCAAGGTCGAGGCGGCGATGGCGCGGGGGGACCTGCGCGCCGTGGTCGCCACCTCCTCGCTCGACCTCGGCATCGACTGGGCGGCGGTCGATTTGGTGATCCAGATCGGCGCGCCAAAGGGCGCCAGCCGGCTGCTGCAGCGCATCGGCCGGTCGAACCACCGCTTCGACATGCCCTCGGTGGCGCTGCTGGTGCCGGCCAACCGGTTCGAGGTGCTGGAATGCCAGGCTGCCGCCGACGCGGTCGAGGCGATGACGCTGGACGGCGACCCGCCCGACCCCGGCACGCTGGACACGCTGGCGCAGCACCTGCTGGGCTGCGCCTGCTCCGCCCCCTTCGACGCCAAGGCGATGTTCGCCGAGGTGCGGCGGGCGGCGCCCTATGCCGGGCTGACCCGGCGCGATTTCGACGATGTGCTCGATTTCGTCGCCCATGGCGGCTACGCCCTGCGCAACTACGACCGCTTCCACCGGCTGACGCAGGATGCCGAGGGCCGCTGGACCGTGGCCAACGCCGTGGTGACCCGGCAGTACCGGATGAATGTCGGCACCATCGTCGAGCAGGAGACGCTGAAGGTCCGGCTCGGCGGCGGCTTCGGCAAGGTGCTGGGCGAGGTCGAGGAGTACTTCGCCCAAGGCCTGATCCAGGGCGACACCTTCATGTTCGCCGGCCAGCTGCTGCGCTTCGAGGGCATCCGCGAGATGTCCGTGATGGCCAGCCGCGCCGCCGCCGGCGGTGAGCCGAAGGTGCCGGCCTTCGCCGGCGGCCGCATGCCGCTGACCACCCATCTGGCCGACCGGGTGCGCCGCCTGCTGTCCACGCCCGCCCATTGGGCCCGGCTGCCGGACGATGTGCGCGAGTGGCTGGAGCTGCAGCGCGACCGCTCCGGCCTGCCCGGGCCGGGCGAGCTGATGATCGAGACCTTCCCGCGCGGCGGCCGGCACTACATGGTCGCCTATTGCTTCGAGGGCCGGCAGGCGCACCAGACCCTGGGCATGCTGCTGACCAAGCGGATGGAGCGGGCGGGGCTGGGGCCGATCGGCTTCGTCGCCACCGACTATGTGCTGGCGACCTGGAGCCTGCACCCGGTGACCGACCCGGCGCCGCTGTTCAGCGAGGACATGCTGGGCGACGACCTGGAGGCCTGGATGGGTGATTCCAGCCTGCTGCGCCGCACCTTCCGCAACGTCGCCATCATCGCCGGGCTGATCGAGCGCCGGTCCCCCGGCGAGAAGAAGACCGGGCGCCAGGTCACGGTCAGCGCCGACCTGATCTACGACGTGCTGCGCCGGCACCAGCCGGACCATGTGCTGCTGCGTGCGACCCGCGCCGACGCGGCGCGCGGCCTGGTCGACGTCGCCCGCGTCGCCCTGTCGCTGAAGCGGGCCCGGCGCAAGCTGACCCACCGCGCGCTCGACCGCGTCTCTCCCCTCGCCGTCCCGGTGCTGCTCGAGATCGGCCGCGTCAGCGTCGCCGCCGGCGCCATCGACGCCATGCTGGAGGAAACCGCCGCCGAGATGATCGCCGAGGCGACCCCGAAGAAGAGCGAGGGACGCAGGCGGCGGGGGTGAAGCCGCCCGATGGGACCGTCCGGCGCAATTCGCTACGATGGCCCGAATCCAATCCAGCGCGGAATCGAGGGGGGCGACCGATGGCGGATGACAGGGCGGACAGGCAGGACCGTCTGGCGCGGGCCAAGGCGGCGCTGGCGGTCGATGCCTCGGCCGCGGCCCGGGCGCGGATCGACAGCGACTACGAGGGGCTGTGCGTCGATCTGGTCAGCGAATGGGTCCTCGGCGAGAAGCGGTTCGAGAGCCAGGGCCAGCAGGCCGAATACTGGATCGCCCGTTGCTACGAGGCCCTGCATCCCGACGAGCAGCCGGACCCGGCCAGGATCTATGCGCGGTTCCAGCTCGGCCTGCCGCGGGCGCAGTACCTCGCCCGGCTGCTGCGCGCCCGCCGCAGCGCGCAATGGCGGGCGGCGGCCCGGGCCGAGCTGCACCAGGCGCTCGGCCAGATCGAGGCCGATGCCCGCGCCGCAGCGGCCGCCGGCCGGGCGCAGGTGCAGCGCTTCGACCTCAGCCTGTCGCGCGGCGCCTATGACGAGCTGGTGGCGCTGTATGACGCCATGGCCTCCGCCCTCACCGGCCGCAGCCGCCCGGCGCCGCCGAGCAAGAAGCCGTCCTCGCCGACGCTGACCTGGTTCTCGATCACGGCGGAGACGATCCTGGCCCTGCTGGCCGCCCTGCCCCCGGAGCCGAAGCCATGAGCGCGGTGAATCCGCTGACCATGGTCAGCTTGATGCTGACGCTCGCCGGGCTGCTGGGCAGCTTCTTCTACATCCAGCTGAGTCAGTGGCTGCGCGACCTGACGGCGCTCGAACGCAAGAGCGACCTGAACCGCTTCGCCGGCAGCGAAGGCGAGAAGCGGGCACTGATCGAATGCGAGATCGACTACAGCAAGCTGGTGAGCTTGCCGACCACCGTGGTCAATCTCAGCGTGATCGGCTTCGTCCTGTTCATGCTGGGCAATGCCCTGCTGATGATCCGCACGGCCGATGCCGACCCGCTGTACCCCAACATCGCCGTGGCGCTCTGGGTCTTCCTCGGCCTGTTCCTGGTGCTGTCGGTCGGCCTGCTGCTGCTCGGCCGGCGCAGCGCCACCACCACCCGGCGGATCCTGGACGGTGCCGCGCCGAAGGCCTGACTGGCCCGCCCGGAACATAGAGCGAACAAAGCCATTGCCGGATGCCGGCGCTGCGCCTAAACCGGTCTCATGCCGACGCGCACCATCCCGCTCCGCGACCATGCCTTCCACCCCGACCCGTCGGGCGCGCTGTGGTGGCCGGAGCGGCGCTGGCTGCTGGTGGCCGACCTGCATGTGGAGAAGGCGACGGCGCTGGCGCAGCGGTCGCGCCGCTTGCTGCCGCCCTATGACAGCACCGCCACCCTGGCCCGGCTGGGCGCGGTGATCGACCGGCTGGACCCGGTGGCAGTGGTGGCGCTGGGCGACAGCTTCCATGATTCTCGCGGGGCCGACCGCCTCGCCGCCGACGATCTGGCGACGCTGGGCCGGCTGGCGCAGGGCCGCGACTGGGTCTGGGTGCTGGGCAACCACGACCCGGACCTGCCGGCGGCGCTGCCGGGCGACCGGACGCCGGAATTCACCATCGACGGGCTGACCTGCCGCCACGCCGCCCGACCTGGAGCCCCCATAGCGCATGGTTTCGGCGGCGAGATCTCCGGCCACTATCACCCCAAGGCGGCGGTCAGCGGCCGGGCCGGACGGGTGACCGGGCGCTGCTTCGTCGCCGATGAGGATCGGCTGGTGCTGCCGGCCTTCGGTGCCTACACCGGCGGGCTCGACGTGCTCGACCCCGCCATCCGCGGGCTGCTGGCACCGGTGTTCCATGTCTGGCTGATCGGCCGGGCCATGCTGCACCGCTTCCCCGGCGCCCGGCTGTCGCCGATCGGACAGCGCTGGGCCGAGGCCTGATCTAAGGACTGCTGACAGGCCTGGACTTTCCGCCGCTTCGCTCCAGTTTGGCGGCTATGCCCGATACCACCCTGCTCTGGTTCCGCCAGGACCTTCGCCTCGACGACAACCCCGCCCTCGCCGCCGCCATCGCCCGGGGCGGCCCGGTGGTACCGCTCTATATCCTCGACCCCGAGGCCGACGGCGACTGGCCGCCGGGCGGGGCGAGCCGCTGGTGGCTGCACCGGTCGCTGGCCGCCCTGGCCGAGGCGCTCGCCGCCCGCGGCAGCCGGCTGGTGTTGCGGCGCGGACCGGCCACGGCGGTGCTGGACACGCTGATCGCGGAGACCGGGGCCGGCGCCGTGCTGTGGAATCGCTGCTACGAACCGGCGGCGATCGCGCGCGACACCGCCCTCAAGAATGATCTCAAGCGGCGCGGCATCGTGGCCGAAAGCAGGAACGGGGCGCTGCTGTTCGAACCCTGGGAGATCCGCACCGGCTCGGGCACGCCGTTCAAGGTCTTCACCCCGTTCTGGCGCGCCTGCCTGGAGCGCGGCGGCATCGCCGCGCCGCACGCCGCGCCGAAGGAGATCCCGGCGCCCGGACACTGGCCACAGAGCGATGACCTCGACCACTGGGCGCTGCTGCCGGCCAGGCCCGACTGGGCCGGCGGGCTGCGCGAGACCTGGACCCCGGGCGAGGCCGGCGCCCGCAAGCGCCTGTCCGCCTTCCTGCGCCACGGCCTGGCGGGGTATCCCGACCGGCGCGACCGGCCGGATGTCGACGGCACCTCCGCCCTGTCGCCGCATCTGCATTGGGGCGAGATCGGGCCGCGCCGGGTCTGGCAGGCGGTCGAGCATGCCGCCGACGAGACCCCTGCCCTGCGACCGGCCGCCGGCGCCTATCAGCGCCAGCTGGGCTGGCGCGAATTCTCCACCCAGCTGCTGCATGCGCGGCCGGAGCTGCCGGCCGACCCGCTCGATGGCCGCTTTGCCGCGTTTCCCTGGGAAACCGACCGCACGGCGCTGCAGGCGTGGCAGCAGGGCCGGACCGGCTATCCCGTCGTCGATGCCGGCATGCGGCAGCTGTGGCAGACCGGCTGGATGCACAACCGGGTCCGCATGGTCGCCGCCTCCTTCCTGATCAAGCACCTCCGGATCCATTGGCGCGAGGGCGAGGCCTGGTTCTGGGACACGCTGGTCGATGCCGACCTCGCGAACAACGCCGCCAGCTGGCAATGGGTGGCCGGCAGCGGTGCCGACGCCGCGCCCTATTTCCGCATCTTCAACCCGGTGCTGCAGGGTGAGAAATTCGACCCGGAGGGCGCTTACGTCAGGCGCTTCGTGCCGGAGCTGGCACGGCTGCCGGCGAAGTGGATCCACCGTCCCTGGGCGGCGCCGGATTCCGTGCGGGCCGAGGCCGGCGTGACGCTGGGTAAGACCTACCCCCGGCCGATCGTCGACCACGCCGCCGCCCGCCGCCTCGCCCTCGCCGCCTTCCAGGCGCTGCCGAAAGCCTAGCGCTGGGTTGGGCCGGGTCGCGGCTCAGGGTGAGCCACCTCCGCTCAACCCTCACCGTCATCGCGAGGAGCGCAGCGACGTGGCGATCCAGATTGGCGCCGTCTGCGCGGTTTGCGCCGGCAGAACTGGATCGCGTCGCTACGCTCGCGATGACGGTGTGGGGTGGGCAGCCGCAGGCAGCCTTCGGCGCCGGCGTCAGCGGGAGCCGAAGATGTGCTGGGCCAGGCTGATCCGGCGCCAGTTGTCGTTGCGCTCACTCTCGGGGGCGCGCTCGCTCTCGGGCGCGCGCTCGACCGTGACCCAGCCGCCCCCGGGTGCCACCATCGCCGTCCCGGGCGGTGCGGCCGTCCCGGGCGGCGCGGTCGCCGTCGGGGTGGGCTCATCGGGCGGTCCGGTGTTGCCGGGGCCCGGGTCAGGTGGCGGAGAGTCGGGCGGTGCCGGCTGGTCCGTCAGCGTCTTGACGACCCTGCCATCCTCGTCGAAGACCGCGCCGGTGTCGGTGTTGAGCATATACACCTGCCCCTCGGGCAGGCCGATATCGGCGGCCGGGATCCGGCGAAAGCGGCCGAGCCCGTATGGGCTCTCCTGCCAGGCGGTGACCTTCGCTGTCGCCTCCCCCGGCGTGCCCCGGATGGTGTCGAGCCAGGCGGCGGCGACGCCCAGATCCCGGCAGGTCTGCAGGATCACGGCTTCGATCGGCAGGGCGGGGTCGGCGAGGTCGGCGGTGAGCCTCTCATCCACCAACACCCGGTCATACAGGTCGTTGGTCAGCCGTTCCCGCGGATCCCTGTCGGGACCGTCTGAGGACTCGGGCTTCCGGGCGGCGATGGCGCGGGACACCCCTTCGACGACCCTACGGCGCCGCTCGCCGATCTCCGCCCGCCGCCCGTCGCGGCGGTCTTCGGTCTGGCGCCGGTCGTCCTGGTGCCGCTGGTAGAACAGGTCCTTCAAGGCGAGGCAGCGGCGCATGGCGAGCAGCAGGCGCTCGACCGGCTTGGCCGCGGTGATGGCTGTGCCGGCGGCGACGGCCTGGAGCTTGATCTCCTTGGCCAAATCGAAGGCCAGGGCGGCGGCGTCGCTCAGCATCGCCGCATCCCGGGCAAGCTCCTCCGCCGCCGGGAAGGCGGTTGGTGGCTCGGGGATGGCGGCTGCGTGTGTCATACCTTCATGAGAACATAAAGGGAACAATGAGTCGAGGGATAATACTGCTCAACCTCCCCCACGCCATCATCGCGAGCCGGCATCGTAGGTTGGGTTCGCTCTTGCGAACCCAACGCTGGTGTGGCCGGGCGCGCGGTTTTAGATGACGG
>NZ_JBYRFX010000797.1:0-3366 GCF_057815775.1 Inquilinus sp. | reverse complement strand
GCCCTTCGCCGACGTGCCGCTGTTTGCGGGGCCGCGCGGCGAGACCACCGCGCACTTCACCTTCGCCGCCAAGCCATTCCAGGCGCAGGGGGTCACCAATGGCAGCCTGTCGCTCGGGGTCGATCCGGTCGGCGAATTCTCGCTGTACCTGCAGCGCCGGCCGGCCGGGACCTTCGACGACCCGGCCTCCTTCGCGCAGGGCGAATGCATCGCCACCTTCCGCCGCACCAGCTTGGTGGTCGGCACGACGGTCATCGGTCCCGACGGCAGCAAGACCGTGCCGCTGGTCGGCACCAATGTGTTCTCGGCCCAGCTGGTCGCCAGCACAGCGTTCGAGTTCGGCGGCGGCCGCCACGACCTCGCCCACCACATCGGCCGCGGTGTCACCCAGTTCGGCACCGCCGCCGGCGAGCCGATCCTGTCGCCGCCGGCCGGCTATGTGCTGGCGCTGCCGTTCACGGGCTCGGCCGTCGCGCTGGGCCGTTAGGCGATCGAGGCCCGACGGATCGATCCGCCCGCCGGCTGACCCAATCGGGTGATCCCGCGACACCAGGTATTCCGGTATGCTGGCGGCGATTTGAGATACGCCTTTTGCCGATACTCCGCGATTCAACGCGGCGATTGGAAAGACGAACGGCGCCCCGTCCCCCTGCAGAGTCAGCGGGATCATGCGCGGCCGGGAGAGTCTGCGGCCGGAACCGTGCCGTTCAACACAGACTCGAGGGGGGAAACATCCATGTCCGGCTATTGGGGTCTGAACGTCGAGATCGATCGATTTTCCGGCGTCTTCACCGCCCATATCGATTATTACGTCGACCCGTACACCGACCCGGAAACGTCGGAATATTTCAGCGACACCTCCTGGGGGATAACCTATTCCCGGGCCGGTGGCGGGCCCACGATCGGGATTTTCGGCGGGTACGGTTCTGAGAGCGGCACGGCCGACGCCGATCTCGGGCTGGAGACCGGCCCGGGCCTGAAGGCCTATGTCCTGCACTTCGAAGCCAGCAACACCTTCAGCGCGCAGGGGATCTCGGCCGACTGGAACGTGTTCAGCACCGCCTACGACACCACGCCGCAATCGATCGCCGGCACCGCGGTGAACGACATCATCATCGGCGGCGATGGCAGCGACGTGCTGCGCGGCTTCGACGGCGTGGACGTGGTCGATGCCGGCGGCGGCAACGACATCGTCGATGGCGGCAGCGGCAACGACCGGCTGGATGGCGGCGCCGGCAACGATATCCTGATCGGCGGCGCCGGCGACGACCTGGTGACCGTCGACTCCGCGGACGACATCGTGGTCGAGCGGGCCGGCGAGGGCTACGATCAGGTGCTCGCCCTCGCAAGCATCGCCTTGGCCGCCAATGTCGAGGAGCTGATCCTCGGCGGTCTCACCAGCCTCAGCGGCACCGGCAACGCCGCCAACAACCGGATCTTCGGCAATGAGGGTGCCAACGCGCTGACCGGCCTCGGCGGCAACGACATCCTGATCGGAGGCAATGGCGACGACGTGCTGCGGGGCGGCGCCGGGGCCGACCAGCTCAGCGGCGGGTTCGAGGGAACCGCCCTGGGCGATACGGCGACCTACACCGACAGCACCGTCGGTGTCGTCGCCAACCTGACCACCGGGCTCGGGTCCGGCGGCGATGCCCAGGGCGACCACTACATCGATATCGAGAACCTGCACGGCAGCCAGAGCGCCGACACCCTGACCGGCAGCACCGTCGCCAACCGGCTGAACGGCTGGGCTGGCAAGGACGTCCTGGTCGGCCTGGGCGGAGCCGACCGCTTCGTCCTGTCCGACGCCAGCCACTCGGCCGCCACCACGGCCGGCCGCGACGTGATCGCCGACTTCCATCACGCCGAGGGCGACCGGATCGACCTGTCGGCGATGGACGCCAACACCGGCGTCGCCGGCAACCAGGCCTTCAGCTTCATCGGCACCGCCGCCTTCTCCGCCGCCGGGCAGGTCCGGTTCTTCGTCTCCGGCAGCGCGGTGATCGTGGAAGGCAGCACCGACGCGGATTCCACGCCGGAGTTCCAGATCGTGGTCAACGCCACGAGCAGCCTGGTGGCCGGCGACTTCATCCTCTGACCCCGGGGCCGGGCGCCGAGACCCATCGGCCGGATGGCGGTGTCGGCAGCGACACCGCCATCTTTTTTGGAGTGCCCCGCGGCCCAGGCGCCGCCTTGCCGATCCGGCCAAATGCGCGGATCGAAGGCCGATCGCAACCGCCCTGGCGCCCCGGCAGGGGTTGCCGCCGGCCGGCGATGGCTGCAAATTAAGCCATATTTTCCCAGGTTTCATGTCGGCCCCAAGGTGCCGACGCATTCATCGATTCAGAAGGAAGCGGTCCCATGACGACGTTCAACCTCTCGTCTTTGACCAGCCTGACGAGCAGCAAGAACACGGATCTCTATGCCGGCTCGATCTCCAGCGACGGCTGCCTGGTCGGGGTGCATGGGCCGGGAAATCCGAGTTATGGAACTGGAGTCGCAATCGTCGACGCACACGGGACCACAATCCTCGATCTCCCCGTCACATCACCAGAATCGGATACAACCGTCACCCCTAACGATCTGTCATTCTCTGACGATGGCCGCTATGTCATCTACAGCGTCAACGGGCGATGGGATGACGGGAATGGCGATCTGAGTGATACCAACGGTCTCTATCTCTTGGATCGCGTCGTCGGAACGACCCAGAGAATAGCTGCGACAAGCGGGTTTTATGACGACCAGGGCATATTTAATTACGCCGACTCTGTGCAAGGCAAAGTATCGCACGACGGGAACTACCTCTTGCTCTCTGGCCCCGTACACTTCTTCGGTGGTGTGGGGGATGGGATTGGGCTGTACCTGGAGGATATGAGGCTCGGGACGACCACCCTGATCGCCCCCAACACAAATGTGTACTCGGATGACGCCTCGCTCTCGGCCAACGGCCGGTTCGTCACGTTCCTCGGCTACGGTCCGAATTCAAACTTCTCGCTCTTGCTGCACGATCTGGTGTTGAACACCACAACGGACATCGCGGTCGCAGCCGATGGCGGGGCGGCCAACAGCCCCTTCACCAGAAACGCCGAGATCTCCGGGGATGGCCGCTATGTGGCCTTCGAGAGCGATGCGAGCAACCTGGTGGCCGGCGACACCAACGGCGTGCTGGACATCTTCCTGCGCGACACCGTGCTGGGCACCACGATCCGGATCTCGGTGGCATCAGGCGGCGGCCAGTCCGACGGCCTGTCCTCCGACGTCTCGATCTCGGGCGACGGCCGCTTCATGGTGTTCACCAGCAGCGCGGACAATCTGGTCGACGGCGACACCAACGGCAAATCGGATGTCTTCCTCTACGATGCCCTG
>NZ_JBYRFX010000796.1:0-12914 GCF_057815775.1 Inquilinus sp. | reverse complement strand
GACCGCCGCTTCTTCGAGATGGGCATCGAGATGGACCGGCCGGAGCTGCAGGCGATTGCCGATAGCCACACGGCGGTAGAAGCGGTGGCCCTGCTGTGCCCGGAATTCGGGCTGCCGCCGGAGCAGGCGGAACGCTGGGTCACGGAATCGGACGAATACCTGGCAAGGCTGGATTTGTCTCCGATCGAAGGCGATCCGACGCCGGACACGGGGTGAGCGCAATCATCCCCACCTGTCATGCCCGTCCTCGGACTTGATCCGAGGATTGATCCGGGCATTTAGAGACTGTCGAGATCCTCTGGATTGCCGGGTCAAGCCCGGCAATGACAGATGGAAGGTGGGGTTGGTTTCGCCCGACCACCGGAACCTGGATGATTTCGCCCTTCCCGCCCCCCGGGAGGGGCCGCAGGCGCTTGCCTCGCAATACCCGCCAAGCACCACCTTCCTTGCATTATGCAAGCAACAATCCTAAATAGTCCCGCCATGCAACGGACCAGCTTCGCCGCGATGGACTGCCCGATCGCCCGTGCCCTCGAGGCGCTGGGCGAGTGGTGGAGCCTGCTGATCCTGCGCGACGCCTTCCTGGGCGTGACCCGGTTCGACGATTTCCAGGCCAGCCTGGGCATCGCCCCGAACATGCTGACCCGGCGTCTGAAGCGGCTGGTCGATGCCGGGCTGCTGGAACGGCACCCCTATTCGCAGCGGCCGCTGCGCCATGACTACCGGCTGACCGCCGCCGGCCGCGACGCCTTCCCGGTGCTGGCCGCACTGGGCGCCTGGGGCACCGGCCACGCCACCGGCGGCAAGATCCTGGTCCAACTGGTCGACCGCGCCGACGGCCGGCGACTGGACCCGATGCTGATCGACCGCCGCAGCGGCGCGCCGATCACGCCCGATACCGCGGAATTCCGGCTTGGCCCCGATGCCGGGGCCGAGGGCCGCGGCCGCGCCGCCCGCATCCTGGCCCGCCGGGCCGAGGACGCCGCAAACACCGTTGCAAACACCGTTTCGGCATGAGGAGCTTCTGACATGCGCCGCATCGTGGTGACCGGGATGGGGGCCGTCTCCCCCTTGGCCAATGGCGTCGAGCCGAGCTGGGCCCGGCTGCTGGCGGGCCGGTCGGGGCTGCGCCGCCTGCCGGAAGACATGGTCGCCGACCTCGGCGCCAAGGTCGGCGGCGTGGTGCCGTCGATCGCGGAGGATCCGGAGGCCGGGTTCGACCCTGACGTCACGGTCCCGTTCAAGGACCAGAAGAAGATGGACCGCTTCATCCTGTTCGCCATGGCAGCGGCGGAGGAGGCGATCGCCCAGTCCGGCTGGCGGCCGACCGAGGCGCGGGCGCAGGAGCGCACGGCCACCATCATCGCCTCCGGCGTCGGCGGCTTTCCCAACATCGTCGAGGCGGTGCGCACCACCGACCAGCGCGGCGTCCGCCGGCTGTCGCCCTTCACCGTGCCGGCCTTCCTGGTCAACATGGCGGCCGGCCAGGTCTCGATCCGGTACGGCTACAAGGGCCCGCTGGGCGCCCCGGTCACCGCCTGTGCCGCCGGCGTCCAGGCGATCGGCGACGCCGCCCGGATGATCCGCAGCGGCGAGGCCGATGTGGCGCTGTGCGGCGGCACCGAGGCCTGCATCGACCGCGTCGCCCTGGGCGGCTTCGCTGCGGCCCGGGCCCTGTCGACCGGCTTCACCGAGACACCGGAGAAGGCATCCCGCCCGTTCGACGCGGCCCGTGACGGCTTCGTCATGGGCGAAGGCGCCGGCCTGCTGGTGATCGAGGCGCTGGAGCATGCGGTGGCCCGCGGCGCCACGCCGATCGCCGAGCTGATCGGCTACGGCACCGCGGCCGACGCCTATCACATGACGTCGGGGCCGGAGGACGGCAACGGCGCCCGCCGGGCGATGGAGATCGCGCTGGCGCAGGGCGGGATCACGCCGGGCGACGTGCAGCACCTGAACGCCCACGCCACCTCGACCCCGGTCGGCGATCGCGGCGAGCTGGCGGCGATCAAGGCGCTGTTCGGCACCGGCGGCACGGTGGCGGTCAGCGCGACCAAGTCGGCCACCGGCCATCTGCTGGGCGCCGCCGGCGGGCTGGAGGCGGTGTTCACCATCCTGGCGCTGCGCGACCAGGTGATGCCGCCGACCCTGAACCTGGAGCACCCGGACCCGGATGCCGGCGGCATCGACCTGGTGGCGCTGCAGGCCCGGCACGGCCAGATCGAGCACGCCCTGTCGAACGGCTTCGGCTTCGGCGGCGTCAACGCCAGCGTGCTGTTCCGGCGCTGGCAAGCCTAAGAACCCGTTCCGCGGCAGCTTCGGTCAGCCGCCGCGGCCCCCGGCCTGCCGGACCATGTCGATGAAGGCGCGCAGCCCGGCCGGCAGGTGGCGGCGGCCGGGATAGTACAGGGACAGGCCGGGCAGCGGCGGCGTCCAGTCCGCCAGCACCCGGATCAGCCGGCCGTCGGCCAGGGCATCGGCCACCACCCATTCCGGCAGGTAGGTCAGCCCGGCGCCGGCCAGCGCCGCGTCCAGCATCAGCTCGGCCTCGTTGAGGATCAGCGGGCCCTGGACGTCGATCTCCAGCGTCTCGCCGTCCCGTTCGAAGTCCCAGCGGAAGATGCTGCCATTCGACATCCGGGCCCGGATGCAGCGATGCGCCAGCAGGTCGCCGGGCGTGCCCGGCCGGGGATGGTGGGCGAAATAGGCGGGCGACCCGACCACGGCGAAGGTCAGCGCCACGCCGAGCGGAATGGCGATCATGTCGCGCGGGATGGCATCGGCCAGCCGGATGCCGGCATCGAAGCCTTCGGCGACGATGTCGACCAACCGCTTGTCGGCGACCAGCTCGACCTGCATGTCCGGATAGCGCGCGAGATACGCCAGCACCACCGGCACCAGGATCTGGCGCGCGCCCGAGATCGAGCAGTTGATCCGCAGCAGGCCCCGCGGTGTGTCGCGGAGGTTGTTCACCGTCTCCATCGCCGCCTGGATGTCGGTCAGGGCCGGCGTGACCTTGGCGACGAAGTCCGACCCCGCCGCCGACAGCGACACGCTGCGCGTCGTCCGGTTGAACAGCCGCACGCCGAGCCGCGCCTCCAGCCCCGCCACGGCGTTGCCGACCGCGGTCGGCGACATGCCGAGGTCCAGGGAAGCGGCGCGGAAGCTGCCGCGCCGGGCAACGGCCACCACGACCTCGAGTTCGATCATCCCGCTTTTGTGCATTGCGCCGATTTCCGGGTCAGGTCATGCCGATTCATCTCACTTATCGGCGCAGTGTCGCACGCCCATCTGAGCTGCAACTGAAAATTCCCACCTGCCGTATCGACACGCTGCACCGCAGGCCCGGCGCGGTCCGATCGCGGCGTGTTTCCTTCGCAAGGTCCGACCTCATGGCATTTCCGCGACACCGCGAGTCTTCGGGCCATCCGCAGGCTTCGGGGCTGGCCCTCGGCATCATCCTGGCCTGCCAGCTGATGATCGTGCTGGACGTGACGGTGCTGTACACCGCCATGCCGCATATCGAGGCCGCGCTGCACTTCACCCTGGCCAGCCTGTCCTGGGTGCAGAGCGCCTACACCCTGGGCTTCGGCGGGCTGATGCTGCTGGGCGCCCGCACCGGCGACATCCTGGGCCGGCGCCGCGTGTTCATCAGCGCCATCGGCCTGTTCACCCTGGCCTCGCTGGCCGGCGGGCTGGCCCAGTCGGCCGAACAGCTGCTGGCCGCCCGTGCGGTGCAGGGCATCGCCGCCGCCTTCGCCGCGCCGTCGACGCTGGCCCTGATGATGACCGGCTTCGCCGAGGGCGAGGCCCGCAACCGGGCGGTGCGGCTGTACACCGCCGTGTCAGGCGCCGGCGGCGCCATCGGCCTGGTGCTGGGCGGCCTGCTGACCGACGCCGTGTCCTGGCGCTGGGTGATGTTCATCAACCTGCCGATCGGCCTGGCCCTGCTGATCCTGGCGCCGCTGGTCCTGCACGAGACCGAACGCCACCGCGGCCGGTTCGACCTCGCCGGGGCCCTGACCGTCACGCTCGGCAGCAGCGCCCTGGTGTACGGCCTGATCCGCGCCGTCACCGATGGCTGGGCCGACCGGCTGACCGGCCTGTCCTTCCTGGCCGGCGCCGTGCTGCTGGCGCTGTTCGTCCGGATCGAGCGGCGGGCCGCGCAGCCGATCACGCCGCTGCATCTGTTCGCCAGCGCCGAGCGGTCCGGCGCCTATGCCGGCCGGATCCTGCTGATCGGCGGCAACCTGGGCACCTTCTTCTTCCTGACCCAGTATGTGCAGACCGGGCTGGGCTACAGCGCGCTGCATGCCGGCTTCGCCTTCCTGGCCCTGGTGGTGCCGCAGGTGCTGATGGCGACCTACGGGGTGAAGCGGCTGCTGCCGTATCTGGGGCACCGGCTGCTGCTGACCGGCGGGCTGGCGCTGGCCCTGGCCGGCATGGTGGGGCTCAGCCGGATCGGCGCCGACATCAGCTACTTCCCGCAGCTGGCCCTGCCGCTGGTCTTCCTCGGCATCGGCACCGGGGCGGCGTTCGTGCCGCTGACCACGGCCGGCATATCGGGGGTGGCACCGCGCGATGCCGGCGCCGCCTCGGGCCTGGTCAACACGGCGCACCAGCTCGGCGGCTCGCTCGGCACCGCGGTGATCGTCGCCATCGTCGGGCCGGTCGGTGACGCCGCGGCCCCGCTGTTCGACGGCACGCCTGCAGCGCCGGCGGTCCGGGCCGCGCTGACCCATGCGATGACGGTCGCGGCCACCGGCTCCGCGGTGTTCTTCGGGCTGGCCCTGGTCGTGGCGCTGCTGACCATGCGGCGCACGACGCACCTGGAACCGGCCGCCGCCGCCGCGGGAGAAGGCTGAGCCATTGCAAGCGTAGCCAAACGGCGCCGGGCTGCAATCCGCAGGACATCCGGCACGGCTACACAGGCAGGACGGCACGTTCCGGTGCCGGGCCTTCGTCCACCGGTCGGGGGCATCATTGCCACGATCGAGGATTTTCATGCGGTACATTCTGATGCTGGGCCTGGTGGCCCTCGCCGGTTGCGTCGGGTCCGGGCAGGGCGGCAGCACCGGGTCGATCCCGACGGGCTCGCTGCCGTCGGGCTCGCTGCCCTCGAGCCTGAGCGGGCTCACCCTGCCCAGCGACCCGTCCAGCGCCTCGCTGTCGAGCATCACCGATCAGGCCAAGCAGGTGCTCGGCGGATATTGATCGCAGCCGGAAGCGGATCTCAGACGGTGAGGTCCGCTTCCGGCACGGAGTTTTTCGGCCGGCGCGGGTCGTAGAGCACCGCGATCGGATCGCCCGGCTTCGGGCGAGGCCAGAGTTCGCGCGGCCGGCTGCTGCCATCATGATCGCAGCCCTTCGCATCGCGGAAACGATAGTGGACGGCAAGCAAGTGAGGCAGAGGCTTGAGCAGCCCCTTCCTCGGCCCTGGCAGCGTTGCCAAGACCTCAGTTCGGGTCACGACGGCCTCGACCGGCACGCCATGACGGGCCAGGCGCCAGCGCCGGACCGTGTTCCGGCGGACGATCCAGAACAGCGGGACAAGACAGAGCAGGACCACCGACCCGGCTGCGGCGGCGGAACCGTAGCGGCCGGGGACGGTCCACACCTGCATTCTCGCGGGCGCGCCAGGCAGGAAAGTGCAGGCCAGCAGGGCACAGAACGCCATCCCGACCAGGATGGCCACAAGACCGCTGTCCCAGGCGATCCGCCAGAATCCCTTGCGGCGGCGGGCTGGCCCGGCGCTGTCGATATCTGATCCGTGAGTCATCGGTCCGCTGCCCTCCCCCATCGGTCCATCATAGCAGCACCGGAAAGGCGTCGCCGCAGCTCGAAACAAAATGTCTCCACGCCCGCATCCGGCGCAACTCTGGCATGATATAGGTCAGTCTCGTTGACATAAATCGGGGCCGCGTGGTTCCGTCTGTCTCGACGCCGGGAACCGGCGCGCCCGAGAAGACTGACCGAGGACCGACCGATGACCATCGGCGAGACCCATTACGCCACCCGCGCCGCCAACATGCGCGCCTCCGAGATCCGCGAGCTCTTGAAGCTGCTGGACCGGCCGGGCGTCATCTCCTTCGCCGGTGGCATCCCCGACCCCGCCTTGTTCCCGACCGACATCATCCGCGACGGCTATGCCGCCGCCCTCGAGGCCGGCGGCGCGGCGCTGCAATATTCGGTCAGCGAGGGCTATCTGCCGCTGCGGCAGTGGCTGGTGCGGCACATGGCGTCGATCGGCGTGCCCTGCACCATCGACAACATCGTCATCACCTCCGGCTCGCAGCAGGGGCTGGACTATCTCGGCAAGCTGTTCCTGTCGCCCGGCGACACCGCGCTGGTGACCTGGCCGGCCTATCTCGGCGCGCTGCAGGCCTTCAACGCCTATGAGCCGCGCTACGACCGGCTGGCGCCGGAGCACGGCAACACCACCCCTGCCGCCTATCGCGAGGCGGCCGCGGCGGCGGGCAGCCGGGTGCGGCTGGCCTATGCCACCACCGATTTCGCCAACCCGTCGGGCGAGACGCTGAGCCTGGGCGGGCGCGAGCGCCTGCTGGCGCTGGCCACGGAGCTGGACATCCCGGTGATCGAGGATTCCGCCTACCAGGCGCTGCGCTACGACGGCGAGGACGTACCGCCGCTGCTGGCGGTGGATGTGGCGGCGCAGGGCGGCGACATCGACCGCAGCCGCGTCATCCATTGCGGCAGCTTTTCCAAGACCCTGGCCCCGGGCCTGCGCATCGGCTGGATCTGCGCCGCCCGCGGCGTGGTGCAGAAGCTGGTGCTGACCAAGCAGGCGGCCGACCTGCACACCCCCACCATCAACCAGATGGTGATGCACCACGCCGCCGAGCACGCCTATCCCGCCCAGGTCACCAAGATCCGCGCCGCCTATCGCGACCGGCGCGACCATATGCTGGCAGCGCTGCAGCGGCACATGCCGGCGGGGGTGAGCTGGACCCGGCCGGAGGGCGGCATGTTCATCTGGGTCACCCTGCCCGAGGGGCTGGACGGCGCCGAGCTGCTGGCCCGGGCGGTGGAGCAGGGCGTCGCCTTCGTGCCCGGCCGCGCCTTCCACGCCGACGGCACCGGCGCCAACACCCTGCGCCTGTCCTTCTCCCTGGCCGACGCCGCGGCGATCGAGACCGGCATCGGTCGCCTCGGCACGCTGATCGCGGGGGCGGCACAGGCAGCCGCATAGGGTCGGCGGGGCCCATCTTGCATACTGACTAGCGGTCAGTCAGTATGCGTCCGGCATTGGTATGCGGGGCTGAGATGGATGGCGGCGTTACAGATCCGGCGGAACATGCCGACAGGCAGGATGGGCCCGCCCGGCCCGCCGGCCTGTTCGGCCACCGGCCGTTCCTGCTGTATTTCTGGGCCCGCGGCTGTTCCGAATTCGCCTACCAGATCGCCGGCGTGGCCGTCAGCTGGCAGGTCTATGCCCTGACCGGCAGCGCCTTCGACCTCGGCCTGGTCGGGCTGGTGCAGTTCATTCCGTCGGCACTGCTGGTCTTCGCCGCCGGGCATGCGGCGGACCGGTACCGGCGCCAACGGGTGGTCCAGGCGTGCCAAGCCGTCCAGGGGCTGATCGCAGTGGTGCTGGCCTGGGGCAGTTTCGCCAGCTGGCTGACGGTGCCGCAGATCTTCGCCGCCGTGGCGCTGTTCGGCGCCGCCACGGCGTTCGAGAACCCGGCCGGCACCGCCCTGCTGCCGAGTGTGGCGCCGGCGGGCCTGCTGCAGCGGGACACCGCCCTGTCGACCGGGTCGTTCCAGGTGGCGATGATCAGCGGCCCGGCGCTGGGCGGCTTTGCCGCGGCCCTGTCCCCCGGCGCGCCCTATGCCGTCATGGCGGCATTCTGGCTGCTGGCGGCGCTGCTGAACGGCGCGATCCGGACGAACCGGCCGGTCACGGCACCCGACGACGACCCGCCGAGCTTGGCCAATCTGTTCGCCGGCGTCGGCTTCGTCAGGCGCAATCCGGCAATCCTGGGCACGATCTCGCTCGACCTGTTCGCGGTGCTGCTGGGCGGGGCGACGGCGCTGCTGCCGATCTACGCCCGGGACATCCTGCAGGCCGGGCCCTGGGGCCTGGGCGTGCTGCGCGCCGCACCGGCCGCCGGCGCGCTGCTGATGACCGCGGTGCTGGCCCGCCACGCGATCCGGCGCCGGGTCGGGCTGCGCATGTTCCAGGCCACCATCGTCTTCGGCCTGGCGACGATGGTGTTCGCGGCGTCGCGGTCGATCGCCCTGTCGGTCCTGGCGCTGGCTGTGATGGGCGCGGCCGACACGGTCAGCGTGGTGATCCGCGTCTCGCTGGTGCAGCTGGCGACGCCGGACGGGATGCGCGGCCGGGTCGGGGCGGTGAACTTCCTGTTCATCAACGCCTCCAGCCAGCTCGGCGAATTCGAGAGCGGCATGACCGCGGCGCTGTTCGGCGCCATGCCCGCCGCCGTGCTGGGCGGGCTGGGCACCATCGCCGTGGCGCTGCTGTGGATGAAGCTTTTCCCGGCGCTGCGGCGGGTCGAACGGCTGGAGTGAACCGCCCCCGGCCGGGGGCCGGTTGGCCAGCATGGCCGGGCAATGATACCCTGTCGGCGGCGGACGGATTGCGGGCCGTCGGAGGGGGACGACGTCACCGCCATGGCGGACGCGGCTTTTGATTTCGAGCATTTCATCGCCCTGGACCGACAATCGATCCGGGTCCAGCTGGCGGCGGGAGCCGTGCTGCTGGCCGTGGGCGGCTTCGGCCTGTTCGGCGCGTTCGGCGGGCTAGTCCAGCCCGGCGCTGCGAATATCGAGATGATCACCAAGGCGGCCGGCGGCGCCATCAGCCTGGCCGGGCTGTTCCCGTTCAACAATTGCTGGGCGCGGTGGGAGCGGATCAAGACCCTGCGGGCGATCCGGCGCAACCCGTCGGCGCTGGACGCGGACAGCGAACACGAGCTGGTCCGCAAGCTCTACGCCAAGTTCCTGGGGGTGTGAGGTGACGATCGCGCCATCGCCGAGCTATGAGCAGTTGAGCGACCGGATCGAGCGCGGGCACCGCCGGTCGCTGCTGCGCACCGTGGTGCTGAGCATCGCCATCCTGGCCGTCGCGGCCGGGCTGCTGTTCGTGACGCTGCAGGCGCTGGAGCGCGCCAACCGGCAGCTCGACGGCGCCAACCAGCAGATCGCGTCGGCCGACCAGGAGTTGCAGGCGGTGACCCGGAAGATCGCCACGACCAGCGCCGGCGTTGCAGTGGTCCAGGCCGGGCTGGCGACGGTGCAGATCTCGCTGCAGGCGGCGACGCAGCGGGCGGCCGCGCTGCAGGCCCAGGTGGCGGCGCAGCAGACCCAATTGGCGCAAAAGCAGGCGCAGCTGGCGGCGGCCCAGACGGCGCTGGCCGATGCGCTCGACCTCGGCAAGCAGGTCTACACGCTCAATTGGGGCGAGCTGAAGCTGATGTATGTCGAGAACGGCCCGGCGGTCGAGGTGCTGGAGGTGGTGCAGCAGATGAAGGACCAGTTGCGCTGGGGCCTGGCCAACACCAAGGAGGGCGGCTACACCTCGCCCGGTTTCGCCCGGCTGGTGCTGCAGCAGCTGCGCCGGCTGCCGCCGGACGGCGACCTGGCCGCCCTGCCGCGCGACGACGGCCCGCCGCAGCCCGGCGACGTCGTGCTGTATGACAGCGGCTACGCCCTGTTTTATTTCCGCGACCATGAGCGGCGGGAGTTCGTGATCGGCATGACGCCGTTCGGCGTGGCCTCGCTGAACTACGATTTCGGTGTCAAACGCACCGGCGTGCTGCGCAGCGGCTTCCCGCAGCCGTGACAGGGCTGCGAGCGTGCGGCTTGCGTCGCGGGCCGGAGTGCGGTTCAACAGCCGGATGACCATCCCAGCGGATTCCGCACCGGCCGATGAGGCCGACGACACCGACCAGCAGACGCCGGCCGATACCTGCCCGCATTGCCTGAAGCCGAAGACGATCTGCGTCTGCGACGGCATCGTGCCGATCGACAACCGCATCGCCCTGCTGATCCTGCAGCACCCGCAGGAGCAGAGCCAGGACCTGGGCACCGCCCGGCTGGTGGTGCGGCACCTGACCAACGCCGAATTCCGCATCGGCCTGTCCTGGCCCAGCCTGTCGAAGATCCTGGACCGGCCGGCCGACCCGAAGCGCTGGGCGGTGCTGTATCTCGGCTCGATGCAGCCGGAGGATTTCCCGCCCGGCCGCGAGATCGCGGTGCTGGACCGCAAGGGCCAGCCGGTGGCCGACCAGGACACGGCGCTGGCCGGGATCGAAGGCGTGGTGGTGCTGGACGGCACCTGGAGCCAGGCCAAGACGCTGTGGTGGCGCAACGCCTGGATGCTGAAGGGCCAGCGCATCGCGCTGAAACCGCGGCACCCGTCGCTGTACGGCAAGCTGCGGCGCGAACCGCGGCGGGAGGCGCTGTCGACCCTGGAATCCGCCGCCCTGCTGCTGAGCCGGCTGGAGGGGCGGCCGGAGATCGAGACCGCCCTGCTGGGCACCTTCGCCCGCATGCTGGAGCGCTATCGCGAGGCCCGGGGAACCGGAGCGCACAAAGCCGGCCCCGGCGGATCCCGCCCCAAGGGGCCGGGACGGCCGCGCCGCCCCGGCGCCCGCAGGCCCGGCCCGCGCCGGTAGACGCCGGCGGGGGCCGGACTCGCCCCTATTTCTCGGTCGCGGCGCAGGAGGCCAGCGGGCCGGCCGCCGCCGCGGTCTTCGCCGGGCCGAAGGTCAGGAAGCTGAGCGCAGCCAGCACCCAGACGCCGATGCCGCCATACAGCATCACCAGGCCGAAGCCGTGCATCAGCGCAGCATGGACCACGGCGCCGGAGGGGTCGAGCGACGCGAGGTCCGGCGCGGCCTGGCCGAGCGAGGTCACGGTGCCCGCGGCGATCTTCGCCGCCAGCGCACCCAGCGGCAGGGCATCGCTCGCCCCTGGGACAGCGTCCTTCAGATAAGACAGGATGCCCTGCAGCAGCACGAAGCCCATCAGCGCGATGTTGATCGCCAGGGTGATCAGCCGGGCGCTCATGTCGATGCCGGATGCCATGCCGGCGCGGGTGCTGGGCACCGAGCCTGTGGTGGTGTTGGTGACGGGGGTGTTGGTCAGCCCGAGCCCGATCCCGGCCAGCAGCGCCCCCGGCAGCACGGTCAGCCAGCTGGCATGGTCGACGCCGCTGCCGACCCGCATCAGGATGAAGCCGAGGCCGATGGTGAACAGGCCGGCCGGAATGACCAGGCCGGGCCGATAGCGCAGCGCCAGCCGTTCGCCCAAAGGCGGCACCACCAGGGTGGGCAGGGTGTAGGCCAGCAGCGACAGCCCGGCGGTGACGCTGTCATAGCCGAGGCCGGCCTGGAAGAAGATCGGCAGGTAGATCATGAACGGCCAGAAGCTGAAGTTCATGCCCATCGACCCGAACAGCGCGCCCGAGAAATTCCGGATCCGGAACACCGAGAAGTCGAACATCGGGCGACGGCTGATCTTCTGCGAAACGATGAAGGCAACAAAGCTGACGGCCGCGGCGACGATGATGGCGATCGCGGCCGGGCTGGCGAAGCCGAGATCCGGCCCCTGGGTGATGAAGTAGGCCAGGCCGAACACCGCCAGCGACAGCGTGGCGATGCCGGCGACATCCAGCCTTTCCGCCTGCGGGTCGCGCGATTCCGCGATGCCGACCCCGGTGAGGGCCAGGGTCACGACGGCGATCGGCACATGCACCAGGAACACCCATTGCCAGTTCGACACGGCGACGATCAGGCCGCCGATGATCGGGCCGAAGCCGAGGCCGATGCCGAAGACGATGCCCCACAGGCCGAAGGCGCGGCTGCGCTCCCGCCCCTCCTGGAACTGGTGCGACAGGATGGCGATCAGGCAGATCAGCATGGCGCCGCCGCCCATGCCCTGCAGGAAGCGGCTGACGATCAGCACCAGCGCGCTCTGCGCCAGGCCGCAGATCAGCGAGGTGACGCCGAACAGCACCAGGCTGGCGACGAAGACGCGCTTGCGGCCATAGCGGTCGGCCAGCGTCCCGGTCGCCATCAGCACCGTGGTGCAGGCGATGGTGTAGGCGTTCATGATCCATTGCGCGTCCTTGAAGTCGGCGTGCAGCACCGCTTCCAGGGTCGGCAGGATCACCGGCACGCTGGAGATTTCCAGGCCGAACATCAAAGCGGCCAGGCAGACGGCCGCCAACGCGACCGCGTTCCGGGTGGAATGCGAAAGGCTCATGGGTCTTTCTCTCAGGGCTCGGGCCCGGCGCGGATGGCGGTGCCGCGGGGCCGGGCGATGGAGAAAGTCTGGCCCGATCGCACTCATGACAGAAATGATTTTATTTTGTAGAGTCCATTTTCCGCCATCATCAATGGTCCGGCCATGGACTTCGACCCGACCCTGCTGCGCGCCTTCGTCGCCGTCCAGGAAACCGGCGGCTTCACCCGGGCGGCGCAGCGGCTGAACCTGACCCAGTCGGCGATCAGCCACCAGATCCGGCGGCTGGAGGAGCAGGTCGGCCGGCAGTTGCTGCACCGGACCACGCGCAAGCTGACCCTGACCGAGGATGGCGAGGAGTTCCTGCGCCATGCCGGCCAGATCCTGACCGCGCTCGACTCCCTCACCCGGCGCTTCCAGCCTTCCCCGGTCTCGGGCGTCGTGCGCTTCGGCGTGCTGGAGAACTTCATGGGCGACCGGCTGGTGCCGCTGCTGGGCTAGTTCACCCGCGCCTTCCCGACCGTGCGGCTTGAGGTCTATGTCGATGTCTGCCTCGACCTGCGCGGCAAGATCGCGGAGGGCGAACTGGACCTCGCCGTGGTGACCACCCTGGCGGCGCCGCCGGAGGAGACGGTGCTGCGCCCGGCCCAGTTCGTCTGGGTCGCGGCCGAGACCTTCGACCCGCC
>NZ_JBYRFX010000795.1:0-8716 GCF_057815775.1 Inquilinus sp. | reverse complement strand
GACGCCGTGCTGTCGGACAACGAGACCGGCGGCAGGCTGGCGGCGCAGGCGCTGGTGGCGGCGGGCTGCCGTCGCCTGGGCTTCCTGGGAGTCGAGGGCGGCACCTATAGCGGCCTGGCCCGCAGCGCCGCCTTCGTGTCGGCGCTGGCGCCAGCCCTGGCCGCCGGCCGCGCCACCTTCCGCCCGATCACCGCGGCAGGTCCCGACCATGCCGCCGGCGCCGCGGCCGCCGCGACCGCCTGGGACGCGCCGCTGGACGGGCTGTTCTGCGCCAGCGACGTGCTGGCCTGCGGCTTCCTGGACGGGGCGCGGGCCACGGGCCGGACTGCACCACGCGACTTCTCGATCATCGGCTTCGACGACGTGCCGCCGGCCGACCTGGCACCCTATCGCCTGACCACGATCCGGCAGGATGCCGGGCGCGTCGCCGCCCGCGCGGTGGCGCTGATGCTGGAACGCGCCGAAGAGCCCGGCCGGCCGGCGATCATCGAGGCGGTGCCGGTGGCGCTGGTGCCGCGGGCGACGGTCGGGCCTGCCGGCTGAGCGGCTACAGGTCCTTGGTCAGGAACACCCGGCTGGTGCCGGGCGGGTCGCAGGGGATCTCGCCGAACACCCGCCAGCCCTGGCGGCGATAGAAGTCCGGCGCCTGGAAGCTGATGGTGAACAGCACGGCGACGCGGCAGCCGCGCTGCCGCCCCTCCTCCTCCATCATCCCGAGGATCCGCGAGCCCAGGCCGGAGCCGCGCAGCGACGCCGGCAGGTGGAACAGCTCGACGAACAGCATCCCCAGCGAGGTGCGGCCCTTGGCGCCGCCGAGGATCTCGCCGGTCGCGGAGTCCTTGACGATGACCGAGAGCGGCCGCCGGTCGCTGTAGCCGGTGATCTCGTCGTTGTAGACGTTCAGGCCGTCGCTGAGCAGGGTCTCGAACCCATCCTCGACGGTATCGGTGAGGGTGACCTCCACATCCGGCGCGGCCATCTCACGACACCCGGCGCTGGACGCCGTCGATCGGGGACAAATGCGAGATCAGCCGGCTGCCGGTCCAGTACAGCAGGCGGATCAGTGGCGGCTCGATGCCGACAACCAGTTCGGCGCCCGGCTCGAGATTGAGGCCGACGGCATGCGACGGGCTGGGCCCGATCGAGGCCGGGATGCCGGCGAAGACGGTGTCGACGGCGCGGTGGACATGACCGCACAGCAGATGCACCACCTGGCGGTGCCGCGCCAGGATCGGCGCCAGCCCTTCCGGGTTGCCGCAGCGCCAGCCATCCATGCGGGTCAGGCCGGTCTCGAAGGGCGGGTGGTGCATGAACACCAGCGCCGGCTGCTGCGGCGCCTCCGACAGCCGGGCGTCGAGCCAGGCCAGCCGCTCCTCGCACAGCACCCCTTCGATCCGGCCCGGGATGGTGGTGTCGAGGCCGATCAGCCGCAGGCCGCCGGTTTCGCCGGCGATGTTGAGGAAGGGACCGTCGGTGCCGATGCCGGCATGGCCGGCGAAGGCCTCGCGCATCACCTCACGCGAATCATGGTTGCCGGGAATCGCCAGCATCGGCAGGCCCAGCGGCGCCAGCGTCTTCTGGAACAGCTGGTAGGATTCGAGGTCGGCGCGATCGACCAGGTCGCCGGTGACGAGCAGCAGGTCCGGCCGCGGCGACAGCGATGCGAGGTGCTCTACACAGCGGCGCAGCGCGCCGAGCGCGTCCACCCCGGTCTCGACCGCCACCTCGGGCGTCGTCACATGGGTGTCGGTGATCTGGGCGATCAGCATGATCTCTCCGGAACTTCCCTCAGCGCCACGGGGTGAGACGAGGGCCGGCCCGGTCGCACAGACCGTTGCCGAGCAGGTTGACGCCCAGCACCGTTACAACGGCGACGAGGCCCCGCGCCAGTACCAGATGAGGGGTGAGAGTCGATCGCGCCCGCGCTTCGTCCGGCACCGCCCGGGACGGCACGGCATCAGCCGGCCATCCCGAAGGGTATCGGGACTATTGCCCGCCGAGCGCCACCGGCACGCTGATCGTGTCCTTGCCTCGGACCACGGTCAGCGTCACCGATGTCTGCGGCCGCATCAGGCCGACGGCATTGCGCAGCGCCGTGGCGCCGTCGATCGGCAGGCCGTTCAGCCCGGTGACGACATCGCCGACCTTGAGCCCGGCCGAGGCGGCGACGGTGCCGGGGACGATGCCGGTGATCAGCGCGCCATGGCCGACGGCGATGCCGCGCGACGCCGCCTTGGCCGGGGTCAGGTCCTCGATGGCGACGCCGAGCCGGGCGCGCGACACCGAACCGTACTGCACGATCTGGTCGATCGAATTCTTGACCATGTGCATCGGGATGGCGAAGCCGATGCCGGCATTGGCGCCGGATGGGCTGAGGATCGCGGTGTTGATGCCGACCAGCTGCCCTTCCAGGTTGATCAGCGCGCCGCCGGAGCTGCCGGGGTTGATTGCCGCATCGGTCTGGATGAAGTCCTCATAGCCTTCGATGCCAAGGCCGCTGCGGCCCGTGGCGCTGACGATGCCGAGCGAAGCGGTCTGGCCGAGACCGAAGGGGTTGCCGATCGCGACCACGAAATCGCCGACCTTCGGCGTGTAGCTGTCGTCCACCGGCAGTTCGGTCAACCCCTTGGCCGGGATGCGCAGCACCGCGATGTCGATGTCGGCGGCGCTGCCGACCACCTGGGCCGGCACCTCGTTGCCGTCGCCCAGGGTCACGCCGATCTCGGTGGCGTTCTCGACCACATGGGCGCTGGTGACGACGAAGCCCTTCGCCGCGTCGACGATGACGCCGGAGCCGACGCTGCGGAACGACTTTTCCTTCTCGCCGTTGAAATAGCGGCGCATGTCGGGGTCGCGCAGCATCTCGGCATCCGGGCGGACGGTGCCGCGCACCTGGATGTTCACCACCGCCGGCATGGTCCGCACCAGCAGCGGATTCAGAGTGGTCGGCAGCCCGCCGACGGAACCGCCGGACCCCGAAGTGTTGCAGGCGGCCAGTGCGAGCAGCACGGGGACGATCAGCAGTGATCTGACGCGGCGCATATTGTTCTTCCTTCCGATACCCTGGAGATGTGCGCCGGTTTGCGCCAAGCGTCCAGAATTGGCTTCACTCCGCCCACCGAACCCCCGACAGGGGTGAAAAGTTCACCGGCGCGTTGGCCCAAAGGCCTTCGATCCCGGATTTTGCGATTCCGAGCCGCGGCAGCTCGAACAGGTAGACGTTCACGGCTTCCTCGGCGATCAGCCGCTGCAGGTCCTGTTCCCGCGCCTGCAGGATGGCCGGATCGGTGGCGCCGACGATCTGGTCCCACAGATCCTTTGCCCGGGGATTGGCGTAGCCATAGGCGCCGTCGGCGTAGCGTTCGATGGCGTGCGGCACGGCGTGGGCGATCACGGCCATGTCGTAATCGGTCCGGCCGATCGCATTGGCCCAGCCGCCGGCATCCATCGTGACGATGTCGGCCTTCACCCCCGCCTCGGCCAACTGCGCCGCCACAAGCCCGCCGATCCGTGCGGCCGATGGGCCGGGCGGCAGGTCGAGCCGGGCGGTGAAGCCATCGGGATAGCCCGCGTCGGCCAGCAATGCCTTGGCCTTGGCGGCATCATGCGGGTACAGGCCGGTCAGGTCGACATAGGCCGGGTCCTGCGGCGGGAAATGGCTGCCGATCGCGGTGCCGTAGCCGAACATGGCGCCAGCGATGATCGCCTGGCGGTCGATGGCATAGGACAGGGCGCGGCGCACCCGGATGTCGTCGAACGGCTTGCGGGCGTTGTTCAGCGCCAGGACCGCCTCGGCCTCTGTCGTGCCAACCATCACCTTGAAGCGCGGGTCGTTCTGGAATTGCACCACCGCCTCCGGCGCCGCCATGTCGGGGAAGGCGTCGATCTCGCCGGCCTGCAGCGCCGCTGTGGCGGCCGCCGGGTCGGCGATGAAGCGGAAGGTGACCTCGCGCAGCGCCACGTCCTTGGCGCCGCGCCAGGCGTCGTTGCGCTCGAGCACCAGCCGGTCGCCGTGGCGCCATTCCTTCAGCTTGAACGGGCCGGTGCCAACCGGTTGGGTGGGATCGCCATCGGCGGTCTCCGGCGCCACGATCGCGGCCGCCCCCTGGGCCAGGTCGGTCAGGAAGAAGGCATCCGGGTGTTTCAGCCTGACCACCACGGTCAGGTCGTCCGCCGCCTCCACCTTGTCGATCGCAGCAAACAGGGCCTTCGACGGGTTCTTGCCGTCCGACGCCCGGGCGCGGTCGAGGCTGAACACCACATCGGCCGCATTGAACAGGATGCCGTCATGGAAGGTCGTCGCGTTGACCAGGTGGAAGGTATAGGCCAGCCCGTCGGCCGAAACCTCCCAGCTTTTCGCCAGGGCCGGCTGCGGCTGGCCGGCCTGGTCCACCGTCACCAGCGTCTCGAACACGTTGGCGGTCAGCATCGCATCGATCGAGGCGGCGCCGTCCGTGGTCGGGTCGAGCGTCGCCGGCTCCTGCTGCACGCCGATGACGATGCTGTCCTGGGCGGCAAGCGCCGGCACCGCGGCCAACAGCAGGGCTACGGCGGCAAACGGCACGATGCGCTGCATGATGTCTCCCCGGATGCGGACCCGGCCCCGTGGCGGGCGGCCCCGTGGCAGTCGGATGGTACCGCCGAACGATCGCACCCGTGCCCGAGGGTGGCCGCAGGACAGGCCGCGGATCAAGCTTTTTGCGATGCGGTGCCTGGCCGCTCGTATCCTTGGCCGCAGATCGCTATAGTCAGACGATTGCAACTCCGTGACATCCGATTGCGCGCAGCGCAGATCGCGAGGCCGGGTCAATTCCGCCAGGGGGACCTCAATGACGGCACAAGACCATCCGGACGGCCGAGATACCGAGGCTTTGGCTAAATTTTTCCTGGATGTCAGCCCGGACTCGGTCGCGCCCTATGCGCTGGTGCGCCGCGGCAAGGTCATGTGCTTCTTCGGCGACGCGGACGTTGCGGCGGACAGCGGCTCCCAGGCCTATCCGGACCGCGCGTTTTCCATCATCGACGTCCGCGCCCGGCGGGTCGTCCGCCGCCGCTGACGCCGGCCGTGCCATCGATTCACGATGGCTGCGCCGCCTGCCAGGGGTCGATGACCTAGAATCCGCAGTCGATGAAATCACGCGTGTTGCGGGTGGCCAGCAAGCCGCCCCGCGAACGGACGATGGCCACAATCTGCGCGTCGAACTGGCTGATCGGCCGCCCGGCCTGGCGCCGATCCGCGGCGATCGTGGCATAAGCGACGGCCGCGTCCGCCTCGAAGGGCAGGATACGCCCGGCAAAAATCCTCGGCGAACATCGACGATGCCGCCGCTAGCAGGTCGATCCGCCGCCGCCCCTCCGGCAGCAACGCCAGGCCGTAGACAATTTCGGCTTGGGTGATCGCGGCAATGAACAGGGACGCCGTCGGCTGGGCCGCAAGCCATGAGACCAGCTTCGGGTCCGGCCGCGGCCTCATCACCTCGGACAGCACATTCGTATCGAGGACAATCATTCCTCGAAGCGGATCGGTTCGCGCATCGTCTCCCGCGGCATGTCGGGCAGATCGACCCCTCCCAGGGGAGCAAAGCGCTGGCGGATCGCGTCGGCCAGATTGCCCGGCCGCTTCGGCCCCGTCGACAGCGCCGATCGCAGGATGTCCCGCGCCTCATCTTCCATCGACCGGCCATGCTCGGCAGCACGGACGCGAAGCCGGGCCTTCAACTGCTCGTCGAGCTGACGGATCGTAATGCTCGCCATGGGGGCTCCTGCAATCACTGATTTAAAATTAATCATTGATTGCAGGATCGGCAAGGCATCGTGCCGGCGCTCAGTCCCGCGGTTCGATCGCGCGCTGGCGCAGCATGTGGTCGGCCAGGACGCAGGCCATCATCGCCTCGCCCACCGGCACGGCGCGGATGCCGACGCAGGGGTCGTGCCGGCCCTTGGTCAGGATCTCGGTGTTGTGGCCCTGGATATCGACCGTGCGGCGCGGCGTCAGGATCGAGCTGGTCGGCTTGACCGCGAAGCGCACCACCACCGGCTGGCCGGTGGAGATACCGCCGAGGATGCCGCCGGCATTGTTGGCGCTGAACAGCACCGCGCCGTCATTGCCCATCAGCATCTCGTCGGCGTTCTGTTCGCCCGACAGGGCCGCCGCGCCGAAGCCGGCGCCGATCTCGACGCCCTTCACCGCATTGATCGTCATCATCGCCCGGGCGAGGTCGCTGTCGAGCTTGTCATAGATCGGCTCGCCCCAGCCCGGCGGCACGCCCGTCGCCACCACCTCGACGATGGCACCGGTCGAGGACCCGGCCTTGCGCACGGCGTCGAGATACTCTTCCCAGCGCGACGCGGTCTCCGCATCCGGGCAGAAGAACGGGTTGCGGTCGACCTCGTCCCAATCCCAGCGGTCGCGATCGATCGCATGTGGGCCGATCTGCACCAGGGCACCGCGGATGGTCACGCCGGAGAGGATCTTCCGAGCGATGGCGCCGGCGGCGACCCGACTGGCGGTTTCGCGCGCGCTGGACCGGCCGCCGCCGCGCGGGTCGCGGATGCCGTATTTCTTCCAGTAGGTGTAATCGGCATGGCCGGGCCGGAACTTGGCCGCGATCTCGGAATAATCCTTGCTGCGCTGGTCGGTGTTCTCGATCAGCAGCGAGATCGGGGTGCCGGTGGTCTGCCCCTCATAGACGCCGGACAGGATCTTCACCTCATCGGCCTCGCGCCGCTGGGTGACGAAGCGGGACTGGCCAGGCTTGCGCTTGTCCAGCCAGGGCTGGATGTCGGCCTCTGAGAGCGAGATCAGCGGCGGCGTGCCGTCGACCACCGCGCCGATGGATGGCCCGTGGCTTTCGCCCCAGGTGGTGAAGCGGAACAGGGTTCCGAAGCTGTTGCCGGCCATGATTCCGATCCGTCCGGACTAGTCGTCCGCCTGTGCCAGTCGCTCGAAGGCCGCGCCTTCCAGCCGATAATAGATCTTCTGCGGCTGCCGCGCCGCGCCGATCCGGTCATAGAGGCGTTGCGCCCCTTCGTTCCAGCTTTCGGTGGTCCAGTCGAGCCGGGCGCAGCCGCGGTCCTGCGCCAGCCGGACCAGGAAGCGGATCAGCGCCTCGCCGGTGCCGCGTCCGCGCACGCTGTCGCGCACGAACAGGTCCTTCAGCAGCAAATTGCCGCCGAGCTGCGGCCCCGGGAAGACCGAGGCGAAGCTGGCGAGGCCGACGGCCACGCCATCGATCTCCGCCACCGCCACCTCGGTGCCGTGTTCGCCGAACACATGGCGCTCGACCAGCGCCGCCGTCACCGCGGCCGGCGCCACCGGCCGGTCCTTGGCATAGAACCGGTCGAGGTCCTGGAACAGCGCGGTCACCGCCGCCCGGTCGGACTCGGTGGCGAGCCGGATCGTGGCGTCGGCCGCCGCACCGGTCATGGCTTGGGTGCCAGCCCCTGCAGCAGCTCCGCCGTCGCCGCGGCGCTGTCGACCGCGACCATGCCGACAGTGTGGTAGCCGCTGTCGACGTGGTGAATCTCACCGGTCACGCCGGAGCCGAGCTCGGAGATGAGGTACAGTCCGGCGCCGCCGACCTGTTCGATGGTGACGTTGCGCTTCAGCGGCGCGTTCAGCTCGTTCCACTTCAGGATGTAGCGGAAATCGCCAATGCCGCTGGCCGCCAGGGTCTTGATCGGGCCGGCCGAGATGGCGTTGACACGGATGCCGCGGCCGCCGAGATCGACCGCGAGATAGCGCACGCTGGCCTCCAGCGCCGCCTTGGCCACGCCCATGACGTTGTAGTGCGGCATCACCCGCTCCGCCCCGTAATAGGTCAGGGTCAGCAGGCTGCCGCCATCGCTCATCAGCGGCACGGCGCGCTGCGCCACGGCGGTGAAGCTGTAGCAGGAGATGTCCATCGTGCGCAGGAAGTTATCCCGCGACGTGTTGAGGTAGAGGCCGTCGAGCTCGTTCTTGTCCGAGAAGGCGATGCCATGGACCAGGAAGTCGAGCTTGCCCCATTCCCGGCCCAGCGTTTCGAACACCGCGTCGATGCTGTCCTGGTTGGTGACGTCGCAGGGCAGCACGTGCTGCGAGCCGACGCTTTCGGCGAGCGGCTTGACACGCTTGTGCAGCGCGTCACCTTGGTAGGTGAAGGCGAGCTCCGCACCATGCGCCGCACAGGCCGACGCGATCCCCCAGGCGATCGAGCGGTCATTGGCGACGCCCATGATCAAGCCGCGCTTGCCTTGAAGGAGCGGAGGGGGAACCGTCATTGCACAGCCTCAGTCTGGGTCAGGAAACCCGAACGGGGCGTGCCGCGGGTCCTCGGGATCAAGTGGCCGGGATCGTACACGAACGCCCTAACGGGTCAAATATGGGCTGATGAATGGCATCCGGATCGGGGGATCGGCAAGAGCGCAACTGGAACACACGGGCGGCCATTGCCGATTTCGGCCATGCCGTCTTCACCTTCGGCCGCTATGCCATGCTGCGTTTCTGGAACGACCGTGGGGCCCAGGCTGCCTCTGCCCTGACCTATTCTTCGCTGCTGGCGATGGTGCCGATCGCCACCAACGCCTTTTCCATTTTGTCCGCCTTCCCCGCCATCGGCGTGTTCAACGGCCCGGCCCAGAACTGGGTGGTGGAGATGCTGGTGCCCCAGGTCGGGCACACCGTGCTGAACTAACTCGACGGCTTCAGCCAGAACGCCCGGCGGCTGACCCCGAT
>NZ_JBYRFX010000794.1:0-4758 GCF_057815775.1 Inquilinus sp. | reverse complement strand
GACGCAAACGATACAGGACCCCGAGGCGCCCACACTTGCGGGGCCAACCGGAGTCCTTCGCTTGTCGCGGGCGCATCATCGATGCGTCCGCGGTCGTCATATTCTCTGCGGAAAGCGCGTCTAGCCCGTCACGCGACGGGCTACAGCCGGCTTCCGGAAAAAGCGCGCGGACTATACGGAGGCACCCCCGCCACGTCAAGCCGCATCCAAAACCCCTGCGCAGAGGTCAAAAGACACCGGATTCCGGCAGTTCGATCGACCCTAGCTAGTCGGGGTTGCGGACCCAGAACACGCCGCTGATTCCCTCGGCGCCGACCGCCAGCCCGAGGGTCCCCATCATCTCCTCCCCGAGCAGGACGACATAGCCCGGACGGCCGCTGATCCAGCGCGGCAGATAGGTGAAGGGCCGGGTCTGCTTGCCCCAGACACCGAGGAAGAAGCGCGCCACCTTGTCGGCCCCCTGGATCACGTTGATCGAGGCCCGCGCCTTGCCGCCACCGTCGCTGTACAGCTGGGCGTCGCGGGTCAGCAGCGCCGTCAGCCGCGCCAGGTCGCCGGAGCGCAGGGCGTCGCGGAAGGCTTCCAGCATCGCCCCGTGCTGCGGCGGGGGCGCCGGTTCGGCCGCGAGGCCGCCGCCCTCCCGCTGGCGCCGGGCCCGGCTGACCAGCGGCCGGGTGGCCGGGCCGCTGCGGTCGAGCGCGGCGGCCACGGCAGCGTGCTCCAGGCCGAAGACGTGCTGCAGCAGGTAGGCCGCCCGCTCTACCGGCGTCAGCCGCTCCAGCAGCAGCAGGAAGGCGGTGGTCAGCGTCTCGGCACGCTCCATCTCCTCATCCGCGGCGGGGGCGGTCTCGGTCACCAGTGGCTCCGGCAGCCAGGGACCGACATAGGTCTCGCGGCGATGGCGGGCCGAGCGCAGCTGGTCGATGCACAGCCGGCTGCAGGCCGTAACCAACCAGGCGCGGCTGTTGTCGATCCGGCCGCGATCGGCCGCCTGCCAGCGCAGCCAGGTCTCCTGCACCGCATCCTCGGCATCGGCACGCGAGCCGAGCATGCGGTAGGCCAGCCCCCACAACATGCGGCGGCTGGCCTCGAAATCCCCGGCATCCGGGCGGGCAAGGGCGGCATCGGCATGGTCCATCTGCATCTCGGGGGTGACGGGCACCTTGGACAAGACGGATCAGCCTCTCGAAATGTGACGCGTCAGCGCCGGTTGGCCAGATGATGCGCACGGATGTCGTCCAGCCCGGCGACGATGGCGCGCGCCTCGAACCGGGACCGAGCCCGCGTCGGCCCCTCGACCTGCAGGCGGCGGCGCAGCGCCTCATCACCGATCAGCGTCTCGGCCGCCGCCTCGATCGCCTCCGCCGACACCCTGGGCAAGGTCACCGCCGTGTCGGCCGTGATCTCGCGCAAGCCCCCGGTGCCGGAGCAGATCAGCGCGGCGCCCCAGGCCATCGCCTCCAGCGCGGTGCGGCCGAACGGCTCCTCATAGACTGACGGCACCGAGGCGATGGCGGCACGGCGGACCCAGCCCATCACCTCGTCATGCGGCATGAAGGGCAGGAACTGCGCCCGGTCGCCGGCCTCGGCCAGCGTCGCCTTCACCTGCTCGACGAAGACCGGGTCGCGGCCGCGGCCGATCATCACCGCCCGCCAGTCGGGATGCGCCGCCAGCACCGGCTTCATGGCGCGGGCGAATTCCAGCGGCCCCTTGTCCGGGATCACCCGGCCGACCTGGATGATGATCTTTTCCTTCGCCTCCGGCGGCGGCGCCGGCTCGGCCATGTCGAGGCCGTTGTACACGACGTCGAGCGTGCCCTTGTACCAGGGGGCGTGCTCCTGGAAGTGGCGGCGCAGCGCCTCCGAGACGAAGACGAAGCCGGCGAAGCGGGAGACGGCGGCACGGTAGTGCAGCCGCCACAGCAGCCCTTTGTGGAAGCGGATGAAGTTGTGCCTGACATACAGCAGCGGCACCCGCGGCAGCGCCCGGGCCAGGGCCGAGGCCGTCACCCGGTGGGCATGCACCTCGATCAGCGACGGGTTCAGGGCCGCGATCTGCGGCAGCGCCCGCTTCATCCAGCGGCGGTGCGGCTCGCCGTCCTGCAGTGGGATCGGGTGGAAGCGGATGCCGGGAAAGGGTTCGCCCACATCCTGGCCGACCACGACGATGTCCTGCGCATAGCGGCTGAAGGTCACCGTGTCCCGCGCATAGAGATCGACCGGGCTGGCGCCGACGGCGCCGAATTTCATCTTGCGCGGCAGGACGATGACGATGGGACCCATGGGCGACGACCTCTCCTGCCTCTTCTCGCCTGTTCTTTATGGCGGCCCGCCGCGCCCGATGCCAGCGTTTCGCCGAACCGCCCCCAGGGGCTGCGACCGTGCTGCGAGTTGATCGCAGGGGTGCGCGGGCCTATGTTTGCGGCAGGATTGCGTGGCCGACGGGTCACGTTTCAGGAGACGGTGATGCTTCGCTACGATGTTCTTGAGGCGGCGACGGTGGATCGGACGCCGTTCCCGCATGTGATTTCCGGGGATGTGCTGCCCGAGGCGCGCCGCGCCGAGCTCGAGCGCGACTTCCCCGACATCCCGATCACCGGTTTCGTGCCGCCCGACGAGTATCCGGCCGGCGCTGCGTTCCAGGAGCTGGTGGCCGATGTCACCAGCCGGGAATTCGCCACCATGCTGGGTGCCAAATTCGGCCTCGACCTGGCGTCGAAGCCAACGCTGGTGACCGTGCGCAAATGGTCGGAACTGGCCGCCGGGCGAGCGCACACCGACGGGCCGGACAAGATCGTCACCGCCCTGGTCTACCTGAACCAGGAATGGGCCCCGACCGAGGGCTGCCTGCGCATCCTGCCGGCCCAGGACATCAACACCCCCGGCGCCCGGGAAGTGGCACCGACCTTCGGCAACTTCCTGGCCTTCCAGCGGTCGGACCATTCTTGGCACGGCCACCTGCCGTTCAAGGGCGAGCGCCGGGTGCTGCAGATCGCCTGGTGCGTCAGCGACGAGGCGATCGCCCGCAAGCGCAAGCGCCATGGCCAGTCCAGCTTCCTGAAGAAGCTGTTCTCCTTCGGCAAGAAGCATTGAGCCCCGGCCCCGGCGCCCTCCATCGCGAGGCGCGCCGGGGCTGTCGGCGTACACCCCTTCCTTCAGAGGACGGGCGGAGGTGGCCATGATCCGGTTTGTTCCGCTCTGCGCCGTCCTGTTCACCGGCTGTGCCGGACAATCACTGGCGCCGCCGCCGACCACGCCGGACCCGGCCACGGCCGAAAAGGTCCGGTCGCTGTCGGACGGCAATCCCTGCAGCGACACCATCGCCGGCGCCCTGACCGCCTATCGCATCCCGGCCGCAGAGCTGGCGAGCCTGGACCAACCCGTCGTCTCGCACGACCACCCAGGCGAGCCGCTCGATCACCAAGCCTGGTTCCACCTGGCCAGCCGCGGCAGCGTCATCGTCTATTACGATCCGTCGGATTGCCGGGTGTCGGACATCTATGCCCGTGACGGCGCGGTCTTGCCGGAGATCGGCTGAGGCGGAAATCGGCTGAGGCCTATCCCCTCCCCGCCAGCCGCTCCAGCGCGGGCACCACTGCCGTAACATCCGGCATCGCGGCAATCTCCCGCTGCATCGCCTGCGCCGCCTGCCGATAGGTGGGATCCGCCAGCACCGCCTGTGCCGCCGCGCGGATGTCCGCCGAGGTGCTGCGCAGCGCGTCGAGCACGCGGGCGACGCCGAGCTGTTCGCAGCGGCGGGCGTTGAGCGGCTGGTCGGCCCCCATCGGCAGCAGGACGGACGGCAGGCCATGCACCAGCGCCCCCAGCACGCTGCCGGAACCGGCATGCGACACGATCAGGTCGCAGCGTGGCAGCAGCAGCGATTGCGGCACGTGTCGTTCGACCCGGACATTCGCCGGCTGCGGCCCGAGATCCGCCGGGTCGATGCCGCGGCCCACCGTGACGACGATGCTGAGCGGCAGGTCGCGCAGCCCGGCCAGGATCCGTTCGAACAGGTCGCCCGATTCCTGGTTGAACACGGTGCCGAGGGTGACATAGGCCATCGGCCGGTCGGGCAGATCGGCCAGCCAGGCCGGCGCCGGCCCATCCGCAGCGCCCTCCGGACGGAACAACTGCGCGGTGGCGGGCAACGGCCAGGCCGGATCGCGGAAGCGCTGCGGCACCGGGGACAGCACCAGGTGCCGGCCGACCATCACCATGTCCGGATCGGGATCGAGGCCGTGCTCGGCCCGCAGGGCGTTGAGCGGGCCGGCGACCAGTTCGGGCCGTGCCAGCCCTCCTGCCGCGATCACCACCACCGCGGCATGTGGCAGGCCGAGCCGTTCGGCCGTGACCATGGCGCCGAAATCCATCTCGTCGCAGACCAGCAGGTCCGGGCGCCAGCCGCCGCACAGCGACAGCAGGCCGCCAGCCCGCTGCCGGGCGATCCGGCCGGCGAAGCCGTCACGCACCGCCCGATCCTCGCGGTCGGCATCGAGATCGAGCAGCACCGTCCGGCCGGGCACGTGGCGCAGCGTCGTCCCGGCGATGGCCAGGGCGCTGAAGCCAGCCGCTTCGGCCATCGCCTGCATCGCCGGCTGGCCAGCGAAGGCGACCGCGTGGCCGGCGGCCTGCGCGGCCCGGCCGACCGGGATCAGCGGCACAAAGTGCCCGCTGCCGCCGGCGAAGGTGAACAGGATCCGCACCCCAACCCCCACACAAAGAAAAACCCCCTCCGCCGGAGCGGAGGGGGTTTGA
>NZ_JBYRFX010000793.1:0-3927 GCF_057815775.1 Inquilinus sp. | reverse complement strand
GGTCATGCAGTTGAGCGGCACCCTGCCACCGCGGCTGGCCGAAATCCTGCGGCGAGCGGACGTGGCGGCCAGTTGAAGCACGTCCTGTTCGTCTGCGGCCGCAATCTCCGGCGCAGCCCGACCGCTGAGACGATGTTCGCGGCCATCCGGGCATCGAGACGGCTTCGGCCGGCCTGAACCCGGACGCAGAAGAGCCGCTGACGGCCGAGCTGGTCGAATGGGCGGATCTGATCTTCGTGATGGAGAAATCGCAGCGGGCCAAGATCGCCAGCCGCTTCGGCGGCTCGCTGAAGCACGCCCGCGTGATCTGCCTCGACATCCCCGACCGGTTCGAGGCGATGGATCCGGAGCTGGTGCGCCTGCTGCAGGCCAAGGTCACGCCGCTGCTGGGTTGACCCCTGCCCTCACCACGCCCGGCGCTGGCCCATCACCTGCATCGGCCCGGCCGGGCGCGGCGCCCGTTCCGCCCGCGGCGAATGGCTGAACAGCGAGCGGTAGCATTTGGCGAAATGCGAGGCGGAGGCGAAGCCGCAGGCCACCGCCACCTCCAGCACCGGCATCGAGGTCTGCGCCAGCAGGATCTGGGCGTGCTTCAGCCGCGCCTCGAGATAGTACTGGGACGGGGTGCAGTTGAGGTAGATCCGGAACAGGCGCTCGAGCTGCCGGGTCGACAGCCCGGCGGCGCGGGCCAGCGCCGCACGAGGCAGCGGTTCGGCCAGGTTGGCCTCGATCTCGGCGATCGCGGCCAGCAGCTTCGGGTGGCTGACGCCGAGCCGTTCGCGCAGCTCCATCCGCTGCGGCGCATGGCCCTGGCGCGGCCGGGCGTGCAGGAACTGTTCGGCGACCTGGTTGGCCAGGTCGATGCCATGGGCCTGGCCGATCAGGTAATGCGTCATGTCGAGCGACGCCGTGCCGCCGGCCGAGGTGAAGCGGTCGCGGTCGATCTCGAACAGCCGCCCGGTGACGTCGAGCCGCGGGAAGGTCTCGGTGAAGGCGCTGAGGTTTTCCCAATGGATGGTGCTGCGATAGCCGTCCAGCAGCCCGGCCCAGGCCAGATGATAGGTGCCGGTGGAGACGGCGCCGAGGCGCGAGCCGCGCCGGGCCATGCGCCGCAGCCACGCCAGGATGCGTTCGTCGCGCCCATCCTGCGGGTCGAGGCCGGCGACCACCACCACCATGGTGAACGAATCCTCCGGCCCGATCGCTCCCTGGGTCACCAGGACGGCATCGTTGCTGGCCGTGACCGGGTCGCCGTCGACCGACAGCAGGCGCCATTCGTACAGCGTGCGGCGCGCAACCCAATTGGCCGCGCGAAACGGCTCGAGCACCGCCGACAGCGCCATCATCGAGAAGTTCGGAACCAGCAGAAACCCCACCCGCTGCGGTGGTTCAGTCATCGGATCGTCGGCCATGCCCTGGTCTGCTGCGCTCCCGAAAGCAGGCATCCGGCCACAGCCCCGGCGCCGAAGCAAGCCCGCCCTTGGCGCAGGTCAGCGCCGGTCACGATCCCGCGGGCGGGTGCGCAGGATCAGAAGCACGAAGCCACCGATCAGCAGCGCCGCAGCCACCCCCGCGCCACCGGCCATCCAGATCGCCACGCCGTCATCCGCCCCCGCCTGGCCCGCGGTGATGCGAAAGCTCCAGATGGCGATTCCGATCAGGAAGACGGCGATGGCGGCAATCAGCAGGGCGATGCGCATGCTCTTCGGTGGCCAAGTGGTGGGCTACGGTTGTAACGCCAATCCCGCGCCGTGACATCCGCACAAAACCGAATCCGCGCAGGATGCGCCGATGTCGCAGACCACGCGCGGCCCCGCTTGCCTCACGGAGATGTCCAGGATGATCCAGTCGATCGCGCTGTCGCGCCGGTGCCTCGGGGGCATTCTGCTCGCCGGCCTGCCCCTGGTCGCGGCGACGGCGCAGCAACCGGGCCATGACGTCCTGCCATCCTGGCGCGACAGTCCGGCCCGGCTGGCGATCCTGGACTTCCTGGCCGCCGTCACCGACGAATCCTCGCCGGACCATGTGCCGACGGCAGAGCGGCTGGCGGTGTTCGACAATGATGGCACGCTGTGGCCGGAACAGCCGATCTACACCGAGGTGATGTTCACGCTGGACCGCCTGCAGGACTTGGCGCCGCAGCACCCGGACTGGGCGGCTCGCGAGCCGTTCCGCTCGGCCCTGGCGCGGGACCTGCCGGCCCTGGGCCGGGGTGGCCTGCGGGCGCTGGGCGGGATCGTCATCGCCGTGCAGGCGGAAACGACGCCCGATGCGTTCCGCCGGTCAGTGGCCGACTGGATGGCCACGGCGCGCCATCCCGATTTCCAACGACCCTACCCGGACTGCACCTATCAGCCGATGCAGGAGGCGCTGGCGCTGTTCCGCGCCCATGACTTCCAGGTCTGCATCGCCTCCGGCGGCACCGCAGAGTTCATGCGGGCCTGGACCGGGCAGGCCTATGGCGTGCCGGCCGACCAGGTGATCGGCAGCGCGCTGAAGCTGCAATACCAACTGCAGCAGGACCGAGGCGAGCTGATGCAGATCGCCCAGCTCGACGTGCTGAACGAAGGGCCGGCCAAGCCCGCCGAGATCTTCCGCCGGTTCGGGCGGCGGCCGATCGCCGCCTTCGGCAATTCGGATGGCGACTACGAGATGCTGCAATTCACCACGACAGGGCCGGGCCGTCGGCTCGGGGTGCTGATCCACCATGACGATGCCGGGCGCGAATACGCCTATGACCGCCAGTCGATGGTCGGCCGGCTGGACCGCGGCCTGACCGACGCGGCCGGCAATGGCTGGCAGCTGGTGTCGATGAAGCAGGACTGGGTCCGCATCTTCTCGGCCGGCTGAGCGGCAAGGCCGAAGAGATACCGTCCCTCCGGCCTTGCCGGACTCAGGCCAAGTCGAACAGCAGGATTTCGGCCTCGGTCTCGGCGGTGATCCGGACACCTGCTTCGCCCTCGACCGCGGCGCCATCGCCTTCCCGCATCTCGTGGCCGGCGAGCGTGACCACGCCGCGGGTCAGCTGCACGAAGGCACCGCGGCCCGGGCCGATCGCGTGCTCGACCGTCTCGCCGGCGGCCAGCCGGGCGATGTAGAGCCTGACATCCTGGTGGATGGTCAGGGCTCCGTCCGCTCCGCTGGGGCTGGCGACCAGGCGCAGGCCGCCATCGGCCTCCGGCACCGCGATCTGCTCATAGCCCGGTGCCAGGCCGGATCGGTCCGGGAAGATCCAGATCTGCAGCAGATGCAGCGTGTCGGTGTCGGACGGGTTCATCTCGCTGTGGGTGATGCCGGTGCCGGCGGTCATGCGCTGCAGGTCGCCGGCGCGGATCACCGCCTGGTTGCCAAGGCTGTCGCGATGGGCGACGGCGCCGCCCAGCACATAGGTCAGGATCTCCATCTCGGCATGCGGATGCGCCGGGAAGCCGGCGCCCGGAACGACGCGGTCCTCGTTCAGCACGCGCAGCGAGCGGAACCCCATGCGCTCCGGGTCGCGGAACCGGCCGAAGGAAAAGGTGTGCTGGCCCTCGATCAGGCCGGTCTCGGTGCGGCCCCGGGCCATGCGGTCGTGCAGCGTGATCATGTCCGTCTCCCGTCGCAATGTGATGACGCAGAGATCGGCCTTTCCGGCCCGCGGCGAAAGCCGCCGGTCAGGAAACGCCGTGTTCGGCTGGATCGAACGTCAGGCCCTGCTCCCACGGCGCCGGGTCGGTGCAGCCTGCCGCGAGATGGTCGACCAGCGCCCGCACCCGGCGCGACAGGTGCCGGGTCTGCGGATACAAGGCGTGGATCACGTCGGCCACCGGTTCGGCGTCCAGCGGCACCGGCACCAGCCGGCCGTCGCGCAGAGCGTCAGCGGTGATGAAGGTCGGCAGCACGGCCAAGCCCAGCCCGGCGATGGCGGCGTCGCGCGCGGCCTCGCCA
>NZ_JBYRFX010000792.1:0-3106 GCF_057815775.1 Inquilinus sp. | reverse complement strand
TGGGTGCCCTGGTCGGGGCGGGGGCGGGGTTCGACGGATTGGCCGCGTCCATGGCCGCCGACCCGACGCCGAGCCAGGGGACGCAGGTGGATACATGCCTCCGGCAACGCGGCTACACCGTCCTTTGGTCGGATGGCACGCGCCTTCGGCCGCTCAGGCTGTCCAGCTCGGATGATGCCGGTTGACCAAGTGATGGGCCTGTCAGCGGCTGCGCAGGTCCCGGCCGTCCAGCGTCACATTGGCGTCGGGGTCCAGGCGCCGCTCCTCGATCCGCAACTCCACCGCGCGTTCGATCGGGGTGCGGTGCAGATGATAGATCTCGACCGCCTCGGCCGCGGTCGGGCGATGCCCCAGCAGGCCGCGCAGCGCGGCGGCCGGCAGGAACACCCGGCCGACATAGTCGCCGATCTCGACGCCGAACTCGACCGCCTGGCGCGGCTCGTTCCAGTCGGCGTCATCGGGAAAGGTGAAGATCGGACGGGACATGGCGCCTTCTACCAGCCGACCCGGCGGTGCGGCAATGCCGGGATCCGCTGGAAATCCGCCATCGCGCCTGCCCCGTCATGCTGAAGACGGGGCAGGGTGGTCGCGATGGGTTACAGGGTCAACGGTGCTACTTCTCGGTCAGGAATTTGAGGATCACGCCGTTGAACTCCTTCGGGTTCTGCAGCATGCCGAAATGGCTGACCTTCGGCAGGATGTGCAGTTCGGCGCCCGGAATCGTGTGGGCGATGTATTCCGTGTGCTCGCGCTTGATGCCCTCGTCATAGGCGCCGTCGGCGATCGCCGTCCGGACCTTGATGCCGCGCAGCTGTTCGGCGGTAAAGTCGGGCTGCGTCGCCCACATCTGCCCGATCTGCTGCACGAAACTGTCATACTGGTCCGGCGTCTTCGACAGCGCCTGGTACTCGGTGCCAGCGCGGGTGATGAAGGCGGCGAAGGTCGGGTTCTTGTCGAAATCCGGCTTCAGCCCGGTCAGGTCGGTGTTGGCGCCGTAGGTGTAGAGGCGGTTCAGCCGTTCCGGGTGATGGATGGCGATGTCGATGCCGATGATGCCGCCGTCGCTCCAGCCGACCAGATCGGCCTTCGGGATCTTGAGATAGTCGAGCAGGGCGATGACGTCGGACGACATCAAATCGTAGCTGTAGGCCTGGGCCGAGCGGGTGCTGCGGCCATGGCCGCGGCTGTCGGCCACGATCACCTGGAAGCCATGCGCCACCAGATCGGGGATCAGGTTGTTCCAGTAGTCGGAATTGGACAGGCCGCCATGCAGCAGGATCACCGGCTGGCCGGCGCCGTAGACGGCATAATACATCTGGATGTCATTGACCGGGGCCATGCCGCTGGAGGCCGGCTTCGGGGCCGGGCCCAGGGCCGGCAGCGTCTGCCACACCTCGGCCGCCTGGGCCGGGCCGGTCACGATCGGCGCCATCAGGGCCGGCATCGCGACACCCATGCCGATGGCGATCACCGCACACCGCAGCATGCTCCCCACTGATCGGCGCATATCCGTTCCTCCTCCGCAGTCCGTGTGGATTTTGACGATACTACATGGAGGCCGCGGCCCCGCCATCGGGGATCGGTTACGGATGCAATGCCGGCCGTCTACGGAGTTCAGGCCGCGGCGGCCGGCGGTACGAGACTGCGCAGGCTCTGCCGGCCGGCCTCCAGCAGGCTGTCCGACAGGGCCCGGTCATCGGCCGCGACCCGGGCCATGATCAGGGCGCCGACCATGGCGCTGACCGCCTGCGGCGCGGCAGCCGGATCGCCGCCATCGGCCCGCAGGGCATCTTCCGCCAGACGCAGCAGGCCCCGCAGGCCGCGGTTGAACACGGCGCGGGTCTCGGGCGGATGGCGGGCGATCTCGGCCCCGATGGCGGCGGTGGCGCAACCCTGACCCGGGTTGTCGCGATGGGCCGGGCTGAGATAGGCGTCTGCCATCGCCGCCATGCGCTCGCCGGCCGGGTGGCGCTCCACCGTCTTGCGCAGCCGGTCGCTGCTCTGGCTGAGGCCTTCGGCACAGGCGGCGGCGACCAGCGCCTCCTTCGACGGGAAATGGGCATAGAAGCCGCCATGGGTCAGGCCGGCATCCGCCATCAGAGCGGCGACGCCGACCGACTCCACGCCATCCTCGCGGAAGCGCCTGGCCGCGGTCTGCACGATCCGGTCGCGGGTCTCGCTCTTGTGGTCCTTGCTGTAGCGCATAGGTCTCTTCCCGGCATTCGCCACCGGCAGGTCTCGCCGGAGGGTGATTGCCTTTTTAAATGATGCTCACAATATGTGGTTCGTCATATTACAAATCCAAGGGACTCCCGATGTCCGCTGAAGATCCCGTCGTGATCGTCGGTGCCGCCCGCACCCCGCTCGGCCGATTCCGTGGCGCGCTGGTGCCGCTGGCGGCGCCGCAGCTGGGGGCCGCCGCCATCGCCGCGGCCGTGGCCCGGGCCGGCGTCGCGCCCGCCCAGGTCGACGAGGTGCTGATGGGCTGCGTCCTGCCGGCGGGGCAGGGGCAGGCCCCGGCGCGCCAGGCGGCCCGCGGCGCCGGCCTGCCCGATGCGGTCGGTGCCACCACGGTCAACAAGGTCTGCGGCTCTGGCATGAAGGCGACCATGCTCGGCCGCGACCTGATCGTCGCCGGTTCGGCCGGCATCGTCGTGTCCGGCGGCATGGAGAGCATGTCGAACGCGCCCTGGCTGCTGCCCGGCGTGCGCGACGGCCTGCGCTTCGGCCACAGCCAGATCCTCGACCACGCGGCGCTGGACGGGCTGGAGGACGCCTATGACAAGGGCCGGGCGATGGGCGATTTCGGCGAGGCGACGGCCGCCCGCTACGGCTTCAGCCGCGACGACCAGGACGCCTATGCCGTGACCTCGCTGCGGCGGGCCCAGGCGGCGATCGCCGACGGCGCCTTCGTGTCCGAGATCGTGCCGGTGGCGGTGCCGGGCAAGGGCGGCGCCGTCGAGATTGCGACCGACGAGAACCCGCAGAAGCTGTCGGCCGACAAGATCCCGGCGCTGAAGCCGGCCTTCCGGCCGGACGGCACGATCACGGCGGCCAGCTCCAGCGCCAATGCCGATGGGGCTGCCGCCCTGGTCCTGACCCGGCG
>NZ_JBYRFX010000791.1:0-3582 GCF_057815775.1 Inquilinus sp. | reverse complement strand
CGGTCTACGGCATCGCGCAGGACGCCTATAAGAAGGACCTGTACGACCCGTTCGAGGCGATCTGCGGCTGCACGCTGGTGGTCGAGACCGGCAACAGCAGCGAGCGGCTGGCGAAGCTGGAGGCCAACAAAGCCGCACCGGTGATCGACGTCGCCGCCATCGCCGACTTCAACGCACTGGAGGCGGTGCGCAAGGATCTGGTCCAGCCGATCGATGTCGCGAAGTTGGCGAATTACGGCGCGCTGTACGACATCGCCCAGGACCCGCTCGGCGGCCACATGGCGGTCGGCTACACCTTCTATTCCACCAGCATCGTCTACCGCTCGGACAAGGTGACGATCACCAGCTGGAAGGACCTGTTCAAGCCGGAGCTGGCCGGCCGCATCGCCCTGCCGAACATCACCACCACCCAGGGCCCGTCCGCCATCTACATGATCGACAAGGCCGAGGGCGGCACCACGCCCGACCTGAAGGCCGGCATCGACGCGATCGCCGCGAACCGGGACAATGTCGTCACCTTCTACGAGCGCGGGTCGCAGATCCCGCAGTTGTTCGAGCAGGAGGAGATCCTGGCGGCGGTGGTCGGCCGCTTCGGCTGGGCCAACATCCGCAAGCTGGATCTGCCGATCAAATGGGCGACGCCGAGCGAGGGCCAGACCGGCGGCATGAATGTGCTGACCCTGGTCAAGGGCACGAAGAACGAGGCGCTGGCGCTGCAGTTCATCGATTACTGGCTGTCCAAGGACGTGCAGACCCGGCTGGCCGCCGATCTGGTCGACAGCCCGGCCAACAAGACGGTCGAGGTGCCGGCCGAGACCGCGGAATCGCTGACCTATGGCGCCGAGACCGCCGCCAGCCTGCACTTCATCGCGCCGGCGGCCATGCTGGAGAACCGGGAAGCCTGGGTCGCCGGCTGGAACGCCAAGGTCACCCAGTAGGCCCCCGGCGATGAACAAGCTCGAGAACAAGCGCTCCCCATTCTCTCACCTGTCATTGCCGGGCTTGACCCGGCAATCCAGAGGATGTCGACAGTCTCTGGATGCCCAGATCAAGTCCGGGCATGACAATTTTCAATTCAGTTTAGAGTTCTGAGCGGCAGATGTTCGAACGACGAGGCATCGGCCTGGCCCTGATGGCGCCCGCGGCGCTGTTCGTCGCCATCGGCTTCCTGCTGCCGGTCGCGATCCTGCTGGCCGGCAGCTTCCAGTCGGCCGCCGGCTGGGGGCTGGAGAACTTCACCGGCTTCTTCGCCCAGCCGCTGAACCGCGACGTGTTCTTCCGCACCTTCCGCCTGGGCCTGGCGGTCACCGCGGTGTCGGCGGTGGTCGGCTATGCCGTGGCGCTGGTGATCGTCGACGCCTCGCCCGGCGCCAAGGGCAAGCTGGTCGGCCTGCTGGTGCTGCCGCTGATGATCTCGCCGGTGGCGCGGACCTATGCCTGGCTGGTGATCCTGGGCCGCACCGGCATCGTCAATGTGGCGCTGACCGGGCTGGGCCTGTCGGACGAGCCGATCCGCTTCCTGTTCAGCGAGACGGCGATCTTCATCGGCCTGATCCAGCTGTTCTTCCCGCTGATGGTGTTGCCGCTGGTCAGCGCGCTGGAGAACCTGCCGCCGGACGTGGTGCCGGCGGCCCGGGTGCTGGGCGCATCCTGGTGGACCGTGTTCCGGCGCATCCTGCTGCCGCTGACCCGCGAAGGGCTGGTGGTCGGCGGCACGCTGGTCTTCGTCGGTTCCCTCACCGCCTATGTCACCCCGGCGATCCTCGGCGGCTCCAAGGTGCTGATGCTGGAGACGCTGATGTACCAGCGCGTCTCCGTCGCCAACGACTATGCCGCCGCCGGGGTGATCGCGGTGATCCTGATCGGCATGAGCATCCTGACCCATGGCGTGCTGAAGCGGCTGGCCACGGCGCGGCGGAGGATCGGCTGATGCGCATCGCCGGCCGCACCCTGCTGCTTGCCGTCCTGGTGTTCCTGATCGGGCCGTTCCTGCTGATCTGCATCGCCGGGCTGTCGGGCGGCGAGACCCTGGCCTTCCCGCCGCAGGGGCTGTCGCTGCGCTGGGTCGCCAAGGTGTTCGAGGTCGAGAGCTTCCGGTCCAGCTTCGCCCTGTCGCTGGCGCTCGGGCTCGGCGCCACCGGCGCGGCGCTGCTGCTCGGCATCCCCGCCGCCTACGCGCTGGAACGCTACGAGGTGCCGGGGCGCGAGATCATCCGCACCGTGGTGACCGCGCCGATCATCGTGCCCGGCATCATCGTCGGCCTGGCCCTGCTGCGGCACCTGGTGATCCCGGCCGGCATCCCCGTGATCGCGGCGCTGTTCGTCGCCCACACCGCGCTGCTGGTGCCCTATGCCGTCCGCATCGTGTCGGCCAGCCTGCGCAACCTGCGGGTCGACATGGAGGAAGCGGCGGTGCTGCTGGGCGCCAGCCGGGCCGGCGCCTTCTTCCGGGTGGTGCTGCCGAATGTGCGCAGCGCCGTCATGGCCGCCTTCGTCATCGGCTTCGTCACCTCTTTCAACCAGGTGCCGGTGTCGCTGTTCCTGTCCGGGCCGGGGGTGTCGACCCTGCCGATCGACATGATGTTCTACATGGAATTCAACTACGACCCGTCGGTCGCTGCCCTGTCCGGTCTGCTGGCGCTGATGTCGCTGGCGATCGTGCTGGTCGCCGAACGCCTGCTGGGGCTGTCGCGCTATGTCTGAGGATTTCCTGACTCTCGACGGCCTGACCCTCGCCTATCGCGGCCAGGTCGCGGTCGACAGCTTGAGCGTCTCGCTCGGCCAGGGCGAGCTGGTCGCGCTGCTCGGCCCATCCGGCTGCGGCAAGACCACCACCATGCGGGCCATCGCCGGGCTGATGGCGCCGGTTTCCGGGCGGATCACGCTGGCGGGGCGCGACATCACCCGCGTGCCGGCCAACAAGCGCGGCGTCGGGCTGGTGTTCCAGTCCTATGCGCTGTTCCCGCACCTCTCGGTGTTCGAGAACGTCGCCTTCGGCCTGCGGCTGAAGCGGCTGCCGGGCGACGAGATCGGCCGCCGCGTCACCGCGGCCCTGGCCAATGTCGGCCTGGCCGATTTCGGCCAGCGGCTGCCCAAGGCCCTGTCCGGCGGCCAGCAGCAGCGCGTCGCCCTGGCCCGGTCGATCGTGGTTGAGCCGCAATTGCTGCTGCTGGATGAGCCGCTGTCCAACCTCGACGCCCGGCTGCGGCTGGAGATGCGCAGCGAGCTGAGCCGCCTGCAGCGCGAACTCGGCATCACCATGGTCTATGTCACGCATGACCAGTCGGAAGCCCTGGCGCTGGCCGACCGCATCATCGTGATGCGCGCCGGCAGGATCGAGCAGATGGGCACGCCCGACGCGATCTACGAAGCGCCCTGCTCGCCCTTCGTCGCCCGCTTCATGGGCTTCGAGAACACCTTCGCGGTCGAGCACGGCCAGCTGGCCGCGTCCGGCGGCAGCCTGGCGCCCGGCTTCGCCCTGCCGGCGGCGGCGAAGGCGCTGGGCTGGCGACCGCAGGCGGTGGCGCTGGGCACCGGGCCGCACCAGGGCCGGGTGCGCGGCGTGTCCTATCTCGGCCAGAC
>NZ_JBYRFX010000790.1:0-3521 GCF_057815775.1 Inquilinus sp. | reverse complement strand
CGGCCAGACCGTGACCGCCGCGGCCGCACAGCAGCCGCTCACGGTCCGGGCCGCGGCCTGTGTCGACGGCCGCGCCCAATCCGCCGCGACCGGTTCTCTCGACCACGCGGCCGGGCCGGACGACCCTGCCTTCGCCGGGCTGATCGAGGATCTGACCCAGCGGCTGATGGTGCTGTGATCTGGCGGCTACAGCGCCGTCACGATCCGACCGACGACGCGGGCGGCGATGCCGGCCGCGGCGTCGAGGAAGGCCGGGAAATCCATATGGCTTTCGCTGCCGGCGAGGTCGCTGAGCGCCCGGACCACGACCACGGGAATGCCGAAGCGCTCGGCGACCGCGGCCACCGCCGCACCCTCCATCTCCACCGCCACGCCGCCGAATTCGCGGTGCAGCCGCTCGCGCTCCACCGCGTCGGTCAGGAAGATGTCGCCGGTCAGGATCGTGCCGAATATCAGCCGTGACCGATGCGGCTCTGCCCCGGTGGCCGCCGCACCGAATGTCCCGATATCAATGCCTTCCAGCGCGTCCTTGATCTTCTGCCTGAGATCGCTGTCGAGCGCGTAGCCGGTCTCTTCCGGAAAGCCGGGGATCGGCGGCACGCCGGGCTGGTACGGCTTCAGCCGGCCGTCGACCCGGGCGCCGTAATCATGCATCACCAGCCGGTCCGCCACCACAACGTCGCCGATGCCGAGATCGGGGTCGAGCCCGCCGGCGACGCCGGAGAACAGCAGCGCGCGGCAGCCGAATTCCTGCAGCAGCAGGGTCGCGACCATCGCCGCATGGGTCTTGCCGATGCCAGCCTCGACCGCGACGAGGTCTTCGGCGCCGAGACGGCCGCGGCGGAAGCGGCAGCCGGCGATCACGCGCTCGTCCCGGATCACCAGATCCGCATGCGCTGCCAATTCCTGCGGAATCGCCGCCATCAGCCCGATCGGTCCGTCCTTGCGCATCATCGTCTCCCGTGCCGCGTGTAGCCGCCCTTATGCCTTGCGGCGGAAGCGGGCGCCAAGGGGCGTTGCGCCGCGCCCCTGCCCTCGATAGAGCCGGGGCGCGGCGGTGCCTCTCAGGACAGGCCGAGCGCGAGTTGCCGCCGCCGGCCGATCAGCCAGTAGCCGACGATCAGCAGGCCGAACCAGACCGGCGCGACATAGAGCGCCACCCGGGTCGACGGGTCGAAGCCCAGGAACACCGCGACCAGCACCAGGAACGCCACCACCAGCCAGTTGGCCACCGGCGCGCCCGGCATGCGGAAATCGACCGGCGCGGCCCGGCCTTCGGCCACGGCGCGGCGATAGCCGAGATGCGCGATCATGATGATCGCCCAGGTCCACAGGCTGCCGACCAGCGAGATGCTGGTGACCCAGATGAACGCCTCCTCCGGCACCACGTAGTTCAGGCCGACGCCGAACAGCATGACGATGGCCGAGGCGGTGATGCCGGCGACCGGCACATGGCTGCGGCTGACCCGGCCGAAGGCGCGCGGCGCCTGGCCGGAACGGGCCAGGGTGAACAGCATGCGGCCGTTGCTGAACAGCCCGCTGTTGCAGGACGACGCAGCGGCGGTGATGACCACCAGGTTGATGACGTCGGCCGCGGCGCCCAGCCCCAGCTTGTCGAACACGAAGACGAAGGGGCTGGCATCGGGGTCGAGCTGGTTCCACGGCAGGAGCGCCATGATCACCGCCAGGGCGCCGAGATAGAAGATCAGGATGCGCCAGATGATGCTGTTGGTGGCGCGCGGCAGCACCTGGGCCGGGTTCTCCGCCTCGCCGGCGGTGACGCCGATCAGCTCCACCCCCTGATAGGCGAACATCACCATCTGCAGCGCCAGCACGGCGCCGAGCATGCCGAAGGGCAGGAAACCGCCGTTGGACCACAGGTTGGAGAAGCTGGCCCCCTGCCCGAGATCGCCGATCTTGAAGATGATCACGGCGAGGCCGCCGAGAATCAGCGCGACGATGGTCACGACCTTGATCAGGGCAAACCAGAATTCCAGTTCGCCGAACAGCCGCACCGCGACGACATTGACGGTGTAGAGCACGCCCAGCGTCACCAGCGCCGGCACCCATTGCGGCAGGTCGGGCAGCCAGTGGTGGACATAGACGCCGACGGCGGTCATCTCGGCCATGCCGATCACCACCCACATGAACCAGTACGACCAGCCGGTGGCGAAGCCGGCGAAGGGGCCGACGAATTCCTCGGCATATGTGGCGAAGGACCCGGCCACCGGCTTGTGCAGCAGCAGTTCGCCCAGCGCGCGCATGATGAAGAAGATGGCAATGCCGCCGATGGCGTAGCTGAGCAGCAGCCCCGGCCCGGCCTTGGCGATCGCCTTGCCGGAGCCGAGGAACAGGCCGACGCCGATGGCGCCGCCGATCGCGATCATGTGGATGTGGCGGCTTTTCAGCTTGCGGGCGAGATCGCCGCCCTCGGCTTCGCTGCCGGACGATTGGCTCGACAGGCCCATCGCGCTTCCTCCTAAGTCTGCTTCTTTCGGGCCTGTGGCCCGCTGGCCGGCATCTTAGGAGGGAAAGTCAAAAGCGCATCCCGATTGTTACATAATTTCGTATCGTATTATTCTGCTAACGAAGAACAATAATCCCACCACAATTCCTAAAACTGTTCGGATATTTGTCAGACGAATACCGGCCAGTCGTGGCGGAGTGTTATCTACCGCCGCGAATTGTCTCGGTTCAATCGCGCTTTGCTGTTGCGGCGTCAGCCCTTTGGGAATCCGGGCATGAAATGATCGACAAATTCACTCAGCTCGGCGACGTTCGCCGGCCGGATCATGGCCTTGTCGTCCCAGCCGCCGGCGAACTTGTCGCGCCACTGGTTGTCCGGCGTGCCGACGGGATAGACGCCCTTGTCGTCCGGTTTGATGTAATTGGCGGCATACACCATGTCGAACACCGCCCGCGGCTTCTGGCCGTTGAGGTATTTCAGCACCTCCTGCGACGTGGTGTGGCGGTATTCGGCCAGCGCGGCGAGGCGGCCTGCCGGCATGCGGCCGTCGCTGTCATTCTGCGTCAAGGCTTCCGCTACATCCGGGTTCACCCCGGCTGCGGTCAGATAGGCCCGGTTCGCCGGCACGGTCGCCGCGGCGGCTTTCGCCTTGTCGTGCATGTCGATCAGGGCCAGGGCGCTGGATCCGGCCAGGGTCAGCAAGGTCCCGACGATCGGCCCGCCAACCTTGCTCAACCGCAGCAGGCTGGCCAAGCCGGGATAGCTGGAGATGAAGGTGCCGGTGGTGGCGGTGCCGAGCGCTGCCGCGCGCGGCCAGTCGTGCTCGATCACGTAATTCGCCGTGCCCAGCGCATTCCACCAGCCGAACACCTTGGCGTGGTTGGCGAACACCTTGCTCCAGGTCCCCTGGTTGGCGGCCGTCCGGCCCAGGAAGCCCTTGATCCCGGCCTCGCTGCCGTCCAGCTTCAGCATCCGGCTCATGGTCTGGCTGATCACCTGGGTGCCTTCGATCGCCGTGCCCCCGGCATAGAGGCCGAGGAAGCCGATGTTCCGC
>NZ_JBYRFX010000789.1:0-22062 GCF_057815775.1 Inquilinus sp. | reverse complement strand
CAGCGCCGGCTGGGCGCACTGGTGCTGGCCGATGCCGCCCTGCCGAAGCCGGCGCCCGAGGCGGTGGCGGCGGCGATGCTGGAGGGCGTGCGCCGACTGGGGCTGGACGCCCTGCCCTGGCGCGACGGGGCCGCGGCGCTGCGCCGGCGGGTCGGTTTCGCCCATGCTCTCGAGGGCGAGGCCTGGCCGGACTGGTCGGACGCGGCGCTGGCGAAAGGGCTGGAGGATTGGCTGGGGCCGCACCTGGCCGGGATGCGGCGGCGCGGCGACCTCGACCGGCTCGACCTCGCCCAGATCCTGGCGACGGCGCTGGGCTGGGAGCGGCAGCGGGCGCTCGACGCGCTGGCGCCGGCGACGATCCCGATCCCGACGGGACGGCGGGCGACGCTGGACTATGCCGACCCGGCCCAGCCGGTGCTGGCGGTCAAGCTGCAGGAGCTGTTCGGCCTGGCCGAGACGCCGCGGGTCGGCGGCGGGCGGGTGCCGATCGCGATCCACATGCTGTCGCCGGCCGGGCGGCCGCTGCAGGTGACCCGCGATCTCGCCGGCTTCTGGGCCGGCAGCTATGCCGAGGTGCGCAAGGAGATGCGGGGCCGCTACCCGCGCCACCCCTGGCCGGACGACCCGCTGGCCGCCCCGGCTACCGCCCGGGCCAAGCCGCGCGGCACCTGAAACGGCAAGGGGCGGGACCGTCGCCGGCCCCGCCCCTGTCTTGTTCCGCTAGATCCGTCCCATCAGGACCAGAATCAGCAGGATGACCACGATCACCCCGATTAGCCCGCTGGGGCCATAGCCCCAGCCGCTGCTGTACCCCCAGGACGGAAAGGCGCCGATCAGCATGAGAATCAGGATGATCAGCAGAATGGTACCGATGCCCATGGCGGCGCTCCTTGCCGTTGTTCGTGCTGATGTCCTCAACAGGGCATGGGAAATATCGGTTCCCGCCGGGCTCGGCTTCGCCGCGATCGCAGGCTGACAGGGGCCTCAGCCGTTCTTCGCCCGCATCGCCACCAGGCCGATGATCGCGGCCAGGGCCAGGCCGGCGGCGAAGCCGATCGCCATGCCCCACAGGCCGATCGTGCCGCTGCCGATCAGGTGGCCGATCACGGCGCCGGCGATGGCGAGCAGAAAGGGCAGGAAACAGCCGATCAGGACCATGATGTCTTCCGGTCGATGCGATGCCAGGCCCGACCCCGCGGGCCGGACGATGCTGGATCGCTTTCCGGATAGCTCCCATGCGACCATTCGTCGAGCCCGATCCCTTGCGCCGGAGGCCCGGCTCGGCCACAAGGACAAAACCTCCCGAGACGGCGACCACCATGGCCCTGCCTGACGCCGAAGATGCGCCCCCGCCCCCGTCGCCACAGCCGCGCGGGCGATGGTGGCGGCTGCATCTTTGGACCCGGCTGCGCAGCGCCGTTCGTGCCAACGACATCGCCCTGCCGCTGGTGGCGGTGGCGATCGGCATCGCCGTCGGGCTCGGCGTCGTCGCCCTGCGCTGGGGGCTGCAGGCTTTCCACGAGACGCTGTTCCGGCTGCCGGGCGGCCAGCGCCTGAGCGCCAGTTTCGACGTCTCGCCGGTCCTGACAGTGCTGGTGCCGGTGCTGGGCGGCTTGGCCTTCGGCGTGGTGATGTGGCTGATCGGCCGCTGGCGACCGCGGCCGCCGGTCGACCCGATCGAGGCCAATGCCCTCTACGGCGGCCGGATGTCGCTGCGCGACGGCTTCGTCGTCGCCGGCGCCACCCTGATGTCGAGCGGCGTCGGCGCCTCGGTCGGGATGGAAGCCGGCTACACCCAGCTCGGCGGCGGCTTCGCCTCGCGCATCGGCCAGATCTTCCGGCTGCGCCGCGCCGACCTGCGCACCCTGGTCGGCTGCGGCACCGCGGCGGCCATCGCCGCCGCCTTCGACGCGCCGCTGGCCGGCACCTTCTATGCCTTCGAGCTGATCATGGGCGCCTACACCTCGGCGACGCTGGCCCCGGTGGTGGCCGCGGCCCTGTCGGCGACCGTGGTCGAGCGGCTGCTGCTAAATGACGGGCCGTTCCTGGACGTGACCTGGACCACCGGCCTGCACGCCATGGACTATGCGATCTTCGTCGTCATGGGCCTGGCCGCGGCCGGCCTGGGCATCCTGATGATGCAGGGCGTGACCTGGACCGAGGCGGGCATGCGCCGCCTGGCGCTGCCGCAGATCCTGCGGCCCGCGGTCGGCGGGCTGTTCGTCGGGTTGCTGGCCCTGCGCTTCCCCGAGGTGCTGAGCTCCGGCCACGGCGCACTGCATGCCGACTTGACCATGGCGCCGCCGCTCGGCGCCCTGGCCGCGCTGCTGGTGGCCAAGACCGCGGCGGCGGCGATTTCGCTCGGCGCCGGCTTCCGCGGCGGCCTGTTCTTCACCTCGCTGCTGACCGGCGCCCTGTTCGGCGGCATCGTCGCCCAGCTCACGGCGCTGGCCATGCCGGGACACCCGGTCGAACACCTCGCCTATTCGCTGGTCGGCATGGCCTCGATGGCCGCCGCCGTAATCGGCGGGCCGCTGACCATGATCTTCCTGGCGCTGGAGCTGACCGACGATTTCTCGGTCTCGATCGGCGTGATGGTCGGGGTGGTGGTCGCCGCGGCGGTGGTGCGGCACCTGTTCGGCTATTCCTTCGCCACCTGGCGCTTCCATCTGCGCGGCGAGGCGATCCGCGGCGCCCAGGATGTCGGCTGGATCCGCGACCTGACCGTGGCCAAGCTGATGCGGCGCGATGCGCGCGTGGTGCCGGAGACGACGACCATCGCCGATTTCCGAAAGCAGTTCCCGGTCGGGTCGACCCAGCGCGTGTTCCTGACCGACCGCGACGGCCGTGCCGCCGGGCAGGCGCTGGTGTCCGACATCCACAACTCCGACCACGACACCGACACGGAGACGACCGAGATCGGCACGCTGCGCCATGCCGCAGCCTATATGCTGCTGCCCGGCCAGACCATCCGCACGGCGCTGGAGCTGTTCCATGCGGCCGAGGCGGAAAGCCTGCCTGTCGTCAGCGATGCGCAGGAGCGGCGGATCATCGGCTATCTCAGCGAGGCCTACGCCCTGCGCCGCTACAGCGAGGAGCTGGAGCGCCGGCGGGCCGAGGATGCCGGTGAACGCTGGTTCCGCTCGACCGAGTAAGAGACCATTTGGAAACGCGCCGGCGCGGCCGTCTGATGGCGGCTTCTGCGCTTCCGGTGCTCACGGACGACCATGTCCGCTGCGCGCCGGGTCTCGAAACCACCACCAGCCGACTCACGCCAACACGTTTCCAAACAGTCTCTAAGGCCCGGCATCACGGCAGCTCGCCGGCGGAATGCGGATCGATCGAATAGGGGAAGGTCTCGGCCAGGAAGCCCGGCTGCGCCCGGACCCGGTCGATCCAGCGGACGATGGCGGGATAATCGGCCAGCGCCAGCTCCGCCTCCTCCGCCCGGTGGACATAGGCGAAGACCGCGATGTCGGCGATGCTGTAGCTCGTCCCGGCCAGCCAGGGCCGGCCGGCGAGTTCGCGATCCAGGGTCGCCAGGGTCTTCAGCGATCCCGTGCGCTTGCCCTCGACCCAGGGCGGCCGGGCGGCGAGCACGCTTGCCGGTCATGACCCAGTGCCGCAGCGTCGCCACCGTCGACTGGACGTAGTCATTCTCGAAGGAAAGCCATTGCAGCACCTTGGCCTGGGTGAAGCGATCCTCCGGCCAATAGGGCGTGCCGTCGGCCAGGAAGAACAGGATGGCGTTGGATTCGGCGATGACCCGGCCGTCCTCCAGCCGGATCGCCGGCACCGCGCCGGTCGGGTTGACCGCGAGAAACTCCGGCCGCTGGCCCTCGCCTTCGAAGATGCTGACGATCTCGGTCCGGTAGGGCTGCCGCAGATGGCTCAGCAGCAGCCGGACCTTGTAGGCGTTCTGCGACGGCAGGTAGTCGTAGAGGGTGATCATGCGGCAATCCCGGTTTCGGCGTTGGTTCCGCATGATCGCGCCGGGCGGCATCGCGAACACTCCGGTTCTTGCGCCGGATTTGAGCGCAAGGGATGGAATGCCGACGGCGGCTGGTTCGGCTAGAGTCGCTTCCGTCACTCCATGATGAGGACCAGAGGCGGATGACGGCCGACCTGTTCGACAACCTGCCCGGGCCGGGGCCACGGGAGGAAACGCTGGCCGAGGGCGCGGTGCTGCTGCGCGGCTTTGCCGGCGATGTGGCCGCGACCCTGATGACGGAGGTCGACCGGGTCACTGCCATCGCGCCGTTCCGTCATCTGGTGACGCCCGGCGGCTACCTGATGTCGGTGGCGATGACCAATTGCGGCGCGGTCGGCTGGGTCAGCGACCGCACCGGCTATCGCTACGACCCCGAGGACCCGATCCACGAGCGGCCCTGGCCGCCGATGCCGGCCGCCTTTCTGGACCTGGCGGCACGCGCGGCGGCCCGGGCCGGCTTCGACGGCTTCGTGCCCGATGCCTGCCTGATCAACCGCTACGAGCCGGGCACCCGCCTGTCGCTGCACCAGGACCGCGACGAACGCGACACCGGCGCGCCGATCGTCTCGGTCTCGCTCGGCCTGCCCGCGACCTTCCTGTTCGGCGGCCTGCAGCGCAGCGACCCGACCCGCAAGCTCCGGGTCGAACATGGCGATGTCGCGGTCTGGGGCGGCCCGGCGCGGCTGGCCTTCCACGGAGTCGCGCCGCTGCCTGACGGCAGCCATGCGATTCTGGGCCGGCAGCGGATAAACCTGACCTTTCGCAAGGCCCAGTGATCCCGGTATGAAGACGGGGTCGGTTGCAGGGGAACGGACGGCGCGATGCTTCAGGGCAAGGTCATTCTGGTCACCGGATCGTCGTCCGGCATCGGCCTGGCGATCGCCCGGGCGGCGCAGGCCGAAGGCGCCATCGTGGTGCTGCACGGGATCGAGGCGGAGGCTCTGGCCGCCGCCGCGGCAGAACTGGGCGATGCCACCACGGTGCTGGCCGACCTGACCGCACCGGATGCGGCGGCGACGGTGATCGAGGCGGTGCGGCGGGCCCATGGCCGGATCGACGGGCTGGTGAACAACGCGGCAGCCCTGACCCGCACCACGCTGGAACAGGCCGACGACGCCGCCTTCGACGCCATCTTCGCCGTCAACACCCGCGCGCCCCTGCTGCTGTGCCGCGCGGCGGTGGCCGCCTTCCGCGACCGGGGCAGCGGCGGCGCCATCGTCAACATCGGCTCGGTCAACGCGCTGTGCGGCCAGGACAACCTGCTGGTCTACTCGATGTCCAAGGCCGCGCTGATGACCATGACGCGCAACCTGGGCGACGCGCTGTCGGCCGAGCGCATCCGGGTCAACCAGCTGAATGTCGGCTGGACCCTGACCGAGACCGAGCGCGCGATACAGCGCCGCGAGGGCCGGCCCGACGACTGGCCGGAGCACATCCCGCCTGCCTTCGCCCCGATCGGCCGCATCCTGCAGCCGGACGAGGTGGCGCAGCATGCGGTGTTCTGGCTGTCCGACCGGTCCGCGCCGGTGACCGGACAGGTGTACGAGGTCGAGCAGTATCCGCTGGTCGGCCGCAACAAGATCAACACGCGATGAGGGACGGCAGACGATGAAGGAGACCTGGCGCTGGTTCGGCCCGAACGACCCGGTGACGCTGGACCATGTCAAGCAGGCGGGGGCGAGCGGCATCGTCACCGCGCTGCATCACCGCCAGGATGGCAGCGTCTGGCCGGCCGAGGAGATCGCCGAGCGCCGCGCGGTGATCGAGCGCGAGGGCCTGGCCTGGTCGGTGGTGGAGAGCATCCCGCTGCCCGACGCGGTCAAGACCGGCGGCGCGGGTGCAGCGGAGGCGATCGCGACCTTCGCCCAGTCGCTGCGCAACGTCGCCGCCGCCGGGGTGCGGACCGTCTGCTACAACTTCATGCCCGTGGTCGACTGGACCCGCACCAACCTGCTGTGGCGACTGCCCACCACCGGCTATGCCCTGCGCTTCGACGCGGTCGACATGGCCGCCTATGACGCCTTCATCCTTAAGCGCCGCGGCGCCGAGGCCGACCACCGGCCCGACGTGCTGGCCCGCGCCCGCGATCGTGTCGCCGCGATGAGCGAGAGCGAGCAGGCCGAGCTGGAGAAGACCATTATCGCCGGCCTGCCCGGCGTCGCCGGCGCGGTCAACGACCGGGCCGGGTTCGAGCGCCGCCTGGCCGCCTATGCCGGCATCACCGCCGACGATTTCCGCGCCAACTTCAAGGCCTTCCTGGCCGCCGTGGTGCCGGTGGCGGAAGAAGCCGGCGCCCGGCTGGCCGTCCACCCGGACGATCCGCCGTTCCCGCTGTTCGGTCTGCCACGCATCGTCTCCACCGCCGCCGACGCCCGCACCGTGCTGGCCATGGTCGATCGGCCGGCGAATGGGCTGACGCTGTGCGTCGGGTCCTACGGCTCGCGCCCCGACAACGACTTGGCGGCGATGGCGCGGGAATTCTCGGCCCGCATCCACTTCGCCCATCTGCGCAACGTCACCACCGAAGCCGACGGCTCTTTCTTCGAGGACCAGCATCTCGAAGGCGGCGCCGACATGGTGGCGGTGATCGACGCGCTGCTGGCCGAGGAGCGGTCGCGCAAGGCCGCCGGCCAGGTTGATTGGGAGATCCCGATGCGGCCCGACCATGGCCATCTGCTGGCCGACGATGTCGGCAAGAAGACCAACCCCGGCTATTCCCTGGTCGGCCGGCTGAAGGGCCTGGCCGAGCTGCGCGGCGTCGCCCGGGCGATCACCCAATTGCGCGGCGCGGCATGACCGACACCGTCGATACCGTCGTCATCGGCGCCGGGGTGGTTGGCCTCGCCGTCGCCCGGGCGCTGGCCTTGGCCGGGCAGGAGGTCATCATCCTGGAAGCGGCGGATGCCTTCGGCACCGAGACCTCGGCCCGCAACAGCGAGGTGATCCACGCCGGCATCTACTACCCCCAGGGCAGCCTGAAGGCCCGGCACTGCGTCGCCGGCCGGCGGGCGCTGTACCGCTTCTGCGACGACCATGGCGTCACCGCCCGGCGCTGCGGCAAGCTGATCGTCGCGACCGACGAGGCCGAGGCGGCGACCCTGACCAGGATCGCCGCGGGGGCGCAGGCCAACGGCCTGACCGGCGCGGATGACGCGCTGCAGCCGCTGACCGCCGACGAGGCGCATGCGCTGGAACCGGAGATCGCCTGCACCGCGGCGCTGTTCTCGCCCTCGACCGGCATCGTCGACAGCCATGGCTTCATGCTGGCGCTGCTGGGCGATGCCGAGGCGCGGGGCGCGATGATCGCCACTCACAGCCGGCTGGAATCGGCCGCAGTCACATCAGATGGGCTGCACCTGCAGATCGCGACCGAGGATGGCGGCATGGAGCTGCTGGCTCGGCGAGTGGTGAACTCGGCCGGCCTGTCGGCCCCCGCCGTCGCCCGCCGCATCGCCGGATTGGCCGAGGCATCGGTGCCGCAGCCCTATCTGGCCAAGGGCAATTATTTCGGCCTGTCGACCCGCCCGCCCTTCCGCCACCTGATCTACCCCGTGCCGGTGCCCGGCGGGCTGGGCACCCATGCCACCATCGATCTGGGCGGCCGGGCGCGCTTCGGCCCGGATGTCGAATGGGTCGCGGAGCTCGACTATCGCGTCGACCCGGCGCGGGCGGAGAGCTTCTACGCCGCCATCCGCCGCTACTGGCCGGCACTGCCGGACGGGGCGCTGCAGCCGGACTATTCCGGCATCCGCCCGAAGATCACCCCGCCCGGCGCCGCCGCGGCGGATTTCGTGATCCAGGGGCCGGAGGCGCACGGCGTGGCCGGGCTGGTCAACCTGTTCGGCATCGAGAGCCCGGGCCTGACCTCCAGCCTGTCGATCGCTGACGAGGTGGTGGAGCGGCTGGGACTGGCCGGCGCGTAGGTTGAGTTCGCGAGAAGCGAATCCAACTTATCACCATATCTAACTCGGATCTTTCAGTTTTCCTCACCATTGTCATGCCCGGACTTGATCCGGGCTTCCAGAGACTGTCGACATTCTCTGGATTGCCGGGTCAAGCCCGGCAATGACAATGAAGGAGATTGCGGAGGTGCGACCATGGCGGGCCCAATGTCGCCGCAATCCGCGCGCGGAATCGCGCTGATGATGCTCATCGGGGGACTTCATGACACCTGCCGCCGCGATCCTTGCCGCCGGCGTCGCCCTTCTGGCTGCCGGGTCCGTCCAGGCGGCGGCGCCGGTCGAGACCCCGGCCGCGCCCCTGGCCTGCGGCGGCTCCGAGCCGTTCTGGAGCCTGACGCTCGACGCGAAGGGCAATGCCCGGTTCTCGGATGGTGACGGACGGGAGATCGCCTCCCGCTACACGCTGCAGGCGAGCCGCAACACGACGCTGATGGCGGGGGCCGCCTTCGCGGATGGCTCGATCCGCGCCGTCATCACCAACAACAGCTGCGTCGAGAGCATGTCGGACGCGGACGACGACGATCCCTACGAGATCGCGATCTTCTACGACGGAAAGCTGCTCTCCGGCTGCTGCAATCCCGGCTGAATTCGTGCCGCGCGCTGGAAGGCCCCGGGCGTCACGCCATAGGCGCCCTTGAAGCGCCGGGTCAGATGCGCCTGGTCGGTGAAGCCGGTGGCGGCCGCCACCTGGGCCGCCGGCTCGCCCGCCGCCAGCATCCGCTTGGCCTGTTCCAACCGGATCCAGCGGAGATAGGTGGCCGGCGCGGCGCCATAGCGCCGGGCGAAGGAGCGGGAGAGGTGGAACCGGCTCAAGCCCGCCACGGCGGCGAGGTCTTCCGCCGTGATGTCGTCGCCGAGATGGGCGTGCAGATGGTCGCGCGCCCGGGCCAGGGCGGCATCTCCAGGGTGACTGGTGCGCGGCGCCGGCGCCCCGGCCTGGCGCCGGGCCAGCCCGACCACCATCGCCGCAAGCGTCTCCGACCGTGCCAGCGTCGCCCCCGGCTCGGCGAAGGCCCGCGCGGCATCGGCGATCAGCACGGCCAGGGCCGGATCCTCCGACAGCGTCGCCGGCAGCGCCATGTCCCAGGGCAGGCGAATGCCGGCATCGTCCAGCACCGACGCCACCGTCTGCGGCTCGACATAGAGCATGCGGTACAGGAACCCCTCGGCGCCGGTGGCGTGGCCGTCGTGGAGTTCGGTCGGGTTGAAGGTGATGATCGACCCCGGCCGGGTGCGGTGCGTGGCGCCGCGGCAGTGGAAGCTCTGCGACCCCGCCTCGGTCAGGCCGATGGCATAGGTCTCATGGGCATGGCGCTCATAACTGTGCGCAGTGAAATGCGCGCGCAGGCGCTCGACACCGAAGCGCCGGTCCATCCCGACCGTGATCCACTCGCCCGTATCCATGGCCGCATATTAGGCCGCGCCGGGGGCCGCCGCCACAGCACGATCGTACAAGCCGGATGCGCCTGCCGGCCCCTAGCATCGCCGCGATCCAAGGAGGATGCATGGTTTTCGACACCAAGATCGCGGTGGCGCTGCGCGAGGACCTGCCGATCTGGCAGAAGTTGAACGTGACCGCCTTCACCGTCAGCGGACTGGCCGCGGTGAAGCCGGAGCTGATCGGCGCGCCGTACCAGGACGGATCGGGCAACTTATATTTGCCGATGTTCCGCCAGCCGGTGCTGGTCTTCGCCGGCACGGCGGAGGCGCTGAAGGCGGCGCATGCCCGCGCCGTGGCCCGCAACCTGCGCCTGGCCATCTACACCGAGGCGCTGTTCGCGACCGGCCATGACGAGGCCAACCGCGCCGCGGTCAGGGCGGTGCCGGCCGAGGCGCTGGACCTGGTCGGCTTCGCCCTGCACGAGGACCGCAAGGATGTCGACAAGGTGCTGAAGGGGCTGAAGCTGCACCCCTGATCCGGGCGCAACCGGCGAAGGGGCGGCGGTTGACAGCCCCCGGCTGGCCGGGCACCGTTCCGGGGCTGCGCAGGGCTCACGCCATGACCGACACGACCGGACCCGTTCTCAGTTCGACCTCGGCCCAGCTGTTCGTCGCCGACATCACGGCGTCCTGCGACTTCTTCGTCGCCCGGCTGGGCTTCGCGATCGACTTCACCTATGGCGAGCCGCCGTTCTACGGTCAGGTCCGGCGCGACCAGGCACAGCTGGCCCTGCGGCTGGTCTGCGAGCCCGTGTTCGTCGGCGACATCCGGCAGCGCGAGCACCTGCTCTCCGCCTCCATCACCGTCGACACCGCGGACGAGATTGAGCAGCTCTTTCTCGATTTCCCAGGCCGCCGATGTGCCGTTCCATCAGCCGCTGCGGACGGAGCCATGGGGCGCCCGGACCTTCATCGTGCTGGATCCGGATGGCAACCTGATCCTGTTCGCCGGCCCAGCCGATTAATCCTCCCCGCCGGCATCGGGCGGCGTGCCGAGGCCGCTGACGCGGGCGTCGAGCTTGTGCAGCAGCGCCCGCAGCATCTCGCGCTCGCCGGGTGCGAAGGCGGCCATCAACTCGGCCTCGATCTCCTGCGCCAGCGGCACGATGGCGTCGTAGATCCGGCGCCCGGCGGGGGTGAAGGTCAGCTGGATCAGCCGCTGGTCCTGCGGGTTGGTGCTGCGGGCCAGGTGCCTCGCCTCGATCAGCCGGCTGACCGCGCGGCTGACCTTGGCTTTGTCCATCGCCGTGCGCTCGCAGATCTGGTTCGAGGATAGCGGCGCGTAGCGGCCGACCATCGCCATCACCCGCCATTCCGGGATGCTGAGGCCGAAGGCATCGGCATAGCGCCGGGCGAAGGTGCGGCTGACCCGGTTGCTGACCACCGACAGCTCATAGGGCAGGAACGCCTCGAGATCGAACTTCACCGTCCTGCCCTCGTCCCGATCCCGCTTCGTCGCCCGCATCGTCCCGGCCTCCCCGCCGTCTCTTGACATTCGTTTCATATGAAACGAAATTTGGTCATCTTTAACACCGGCCGTCCGAAATTGGACCGGCCAAACGGAGAACCCGACCCACGACCATCGCACCAGCGCGATACGCGGGAAAGGGCCGGCCTCCGCAAAATTGTCCGACATTACGCAGCCGACAGGCCAAAGCAAGCCCGCACCCGACGGGCAGCAGCCAGGAGCAGGGGAGGAAGAGATGCAGACCACCATCGCGGAACGGGCCCGGCTGCTGTTTGCGGCCGCCATCGGCACCATCATCGAATGGTACGATTTCTTCATCTTCGCCTTCTGTGCCGCGCTGGTGTTCGACAAGGCGTTCTTCCCGACCCAGGACCCGCTGGTCGGGGTGCTGCTGGGCCTGAGCACCTTCGCCATCGGCTTTATCGCCCGGCCGCTGGGCGGGCTGATCTTCGGCGCGCTGGGCGACCGGATCGGGCGCAAGAACGCCCTGGTGGTCAGCCTGCTGATGATGGGTGCCGCCACCTTCGCCATGGGGCTGCTGCCGACCTATGCCTCGGTCGGCGGGCTGGCGCCGGCCATGCTGGTCACCTTGCGCATCCTGCAGGGCATCGCGGTCGGCGGCGAGGCCACCGGCGCGCTGCTGATCGTCGCCGAATCCATGCCCGGCAAGCGCCGCGGCTTCTGGACCAGCTTCCCCATGGTCGGCGGCCCGGCTGCCAATGTGCTGGCGGCGGCGACGATCTCGCTGATCACCGCCCGGTTCGGCGAGGCCGGCTTCATCGATTGGGCCTGGCGCCTGCCCTTCTTGTTCTCGGTCGTCCTGGTCGCGCTCGGCCTGTGGATGCGGCGGCGGATCGAGGAATCGCCGGCCTTCGCCAAGCTGGCGGCCGAGCGCCGTGCGGTGCCGCCGGCACCGCTGGCCGAGACGTTCCACGACTTCCTGCGGCCGATGGGCCAGGTGTTCCTGGTGAAAGCGGCGGAGAACACGCTGTTTTATCTGTTCACCACCTTCTTCCTGGTGCTGACGGTCAAGTTCCTCGGTCTCGCCCGCGATGTTGGGGTCGACGCGCTGTTCTGGGGCTCGATCCTGGAGGTCGCGGTGATCATGGTCGCGGCCTATGCCTCGGACCGGCTCGGCCGGCGGCCGGTGATGGTGCTAGGCCTCGTCGGCGGCATCGGCGCCAGCGTCCTCTTGTTCAGCCTGCCGCCGGGCGTGGCACCGGAGACGGTGCTGCACGTCACCCTGCTGACGCTGACCTGCCACGGCATCATCGTCGGCAGCATGTCGGCCTTCTTCACCGAGCTGTTCCCGACCCGGGTGCGCTACACCGCGATGTCGGTCAGCTACCAGATCGCGTCGGTGGTCGGCGGCTCGGTGGCGCCGCTGATCGGCACGCTGCTGCTGGGCTGGACCGGCACGCCGCAGGCGGTGGCGGTCTATGCCGGGCTGATGGCGGTGCCGGGCATCATCTGCGTGCTGCTGTCGCGCGAGACCCGCGGCACCGACCTGATGGCGGCGGAGCCAGCCGCCGAGCCGGCCCCGGCCGGCCTGCCGCAGCAGTCGCGGTGACCCGCCGTTAGGCGGTCGCCAGTTCCCGCTCCAGCGCCGCCGTGACCAGGTCGTCGGCCGGGGTGCGCAGGAAGTGGGCGCAGGTCAGCGTCAGGCTGACAATGCCGTGCAGGGTCGCCCACAGCACCTCGGCCCGGCATTCCGGCGCCGCCGCGCCGAGATCGGCGAAAACCTGCACCAGCAGCCCGAAGGCATGGGTGCCGGGGCCGTTCCCGTCGTCGATCGGCCTTTCCTGGTACAGCGCTTCAAAGAGCTTCGGATCTTCCATCAGGATCAGCCGGTACATCTCTGGCTGCTCCAGGCCGAAACGGACATAGGCCTGCGCCAGCGCCGCCAGCCGCTGCCGCGGATCGGCGATACCGGCCGCCGGCTGCAGCGCCGCCAGCAACGCCTGATAGCCCTCCAGGCACAATTCGCGCGCGATCGCGTCGCGGCCGTCGAAATGCAGGTAGATCGTGCCGGGCGCGTATTCGACCGCGGCGGCCAGCTTGCGCATGGTCAGCCCCTGGAATCCCTCCCGCAGCGCGATCGCCCGCGCCGCGTCGAGAATGCGCTCGCGCAGTGCCGCCTTGTCCCGTGCTCGTCGTTCCATCGTGCCCATGCCGCGATGGTTGCCGATTGACAGTGCCCCGTCAACGCGATTATGAACATCGTTCAGTGAACATTGTTCATTAATAGATCGTCGTTCATGGAGATCGGCAAATGGGTGGGATCGCGTTGTTCGGCGCCGCCGGCGCCATCGGCCGCAGCATCGCCGCGGCACTGCGGGCGGAGAATCGCCCCTATCGCGTGGTCGGCCGGTCGCGGGCGGCGCTGGAGCGGGATTTCGGTGCCGATCCGCTGGCCGAGATCGTGACCTGGACGCCGGACGATCCGGCGTCGGTCCGCGCCGCCGCCCACGGCATGGACACGATCATCCACCTGGTCGGGGTCGAGTATCACCAGTTCAGCCAGCATCCCGTGGTGATGCGCCAGGTGCTGGACGGCGCGATCGCCGAGGGCGTGGCCCGGCTGCTGCTGATCGGCACGGTCTATGCCTATGGCCGGCCGCAGACCATGCCGGTGCGTGAGGACCATCCGCGCCGGCCGCACACCTTCAAGGGCCGGATGCGCAAGGCGCAGGAAGACCTGGTGCTGGAGGCGGACGCCGCCGGCCGGATCCGCGGCGCGGTGCTGCGCCTGCCCGATTTCTACGGCCCGGGGGTGGAGCGCAGCATGCTGCAGAGCGTGATCGTGGCGGCGGCAAAGGGCGGCAGGGCCCAGATGATCGGCCCGATCGACCGGCCGCATGAATTCATCTACGTGCCCGATGCCGGGCCGGTGGTCACGGCCCTCGTGGCGCGGGACGAGGCCTGGGGCCGGGTCTGGCACCTGGCCGGGCCGGGGACCATCACGGCGCGCGAGGCGGCCGACCTCGCCTTCGCCGCCGGCGGCCGCAAGCCGAAGCGGATGGTGATCGGCAAGCTGGGCCTGCGCCTGGCCGGTCTGTTCAGTCCGCTGCTGCGCGAGCTGGTCGAGATGCACTATCTGTGGACCGACCCGGTGGTAATGGACGACACCGCGCTGCAGGCCCTACTGGGCCCGATCGCCAAGACATCCTATGCCGAGGGCCTTCGCCGCAGCGTCGTCGCCGCGGCGCAGGCCTGACCCGGGATCAGAGCGCCGCAACCGTCACGGTTTCGCCCGGCTGCACCTGGCGCATGCGCACGCCCCGGATCGGCTCCAGCGCCGCGGCGAAGGCCTCGGGCGTGCCGGTCAGGAACGGGAAGGTGGCGAAGTGCATCGGGATCACCACCGGCGCGCCGACCAGTTCGGCCGCCACCGCCGCCTCGCGCGGGCCCATGGTGTAGCGGTCGCCGATCGGCAGGATCGCCACCTGCGGCCGGTACAGCCGCCCGATCAGCGCCATGTCGGAGAACAGGGCCGTGTCGCCGGCATGGTAGATCGAGACCCCGCCGAGATGGACGACGAAGCCGGTCGATTCATGCGGCCGCATCATCTTTCCCGTGGCATCGCGCATCCAGGCGCTGTGCACCGCATCGGTCATGGTGATGCCGACACCGCGCAATTCCAGGTTGCCGCCCTTGCCCATGTCCTCGAGCTTGAGGTCCGGGCCTTCGGCCTCGAGATGTTCCAGCACCGGCCCCGGCGCCACCAGGGTGGCCCCAGTGCGGCGCAGCAGGCCGACGATGTCGGAGTCGAGATGGTCGGTGTGGCCGTGGGTGACGAGCACCAGGTCGGCCCGGTCCGGCACCTTCAGCGCCAGCGGGCACATCGGGTTGTCGGCCAGCCACGGGTCGATCAGCACGACCGGCCCGCCCCGCTGCTCCAGCCGAAAACTGGAATGGCCGAGAAAGGTGATCTCGATCTGGTCGGCGGTCATGGGGGTCTCGTTCTCTTGCTGTGAGCCGCTCCCTCCTTCTGTCATTGCCGGGCTTGACCCGGCAATCCAGGATATGTCGACAGCCTCTGGATGCCCGGATCAAGTCCGGGCATGACAAGGAAGGAAGCGGTGGGCCGCGAGGGCCGCACCGACTCTCTACAGCGCCCGGGCCTGCTCCCGCAGCACGAATTTCTGGACCTTGCCGGTCGAGGTCTTGGGCAGGTCGCCGAACACCACGGTCTTCGGGCATTTGAAATGCGCCAGGTGCTGGCGGCTGAAGGTGATGATCTCCTCCGGCGTCGCGCTCGCGCCCGGCCGCAGCGTGACGAAGGCGCAAGGGGTTTCGCCCCATTTCTCGTCCGGCCGCGCCACCACCGCCGCCTCCAGCACCGCGGGATGGCGGTACAGCACGGTTTCGACCTCGATGGTCGAGATGTTCTCGCCGCCGGAAATGATGATGTCCTTCGACCGGTCCTTCAGCTCGACATAGCTGTCCGCGTGCATCACGCCGAGATCGCCGGTGTGGAACCAGCCGCCGGCGAAGGCCTTGGCGGTGGCGGCCGGGTTCTTCAGATAGCCCTTCATGGTGATGTTGCCGCGCATGAAGACCTCGCCCATGGTCTCGCCATCGGCCGGCACCGGTTCCAGCGTGTCGGGATCGGCCACCATCAGCCCTTCCTGCACCACATAGGGCAGGCCCTGGCGCGACTTCAGCCGCGCCTGCTCCGCCGCCGGCAGCCCGTCCCACTCCGCCTTCCAGTCGCAGACCACGGCGGGGCCGTAGACCTCGGTCAGGCCATAGACATGGGTGACCTTGACGCCCAGCCGGGCCATGCCCTCCAGCACCGAAGCCGGCGGCGGCGAGGCCGCGGTCATCATCTGGATCGATTGCGGGAAATCCCGCCGGTCTTCGGCCGGTGCGTTCAGCAGCATGCCCATGACGATCGGCGCGCCGCAGAGATGGGTGACGCCGTGATCGGCGATGGCGGCATAGATGTCGCGGCCGCTGATGCGCCGCAGGCAGACATGGGTGCCGGCCAGGGCCGTGATGGTCCAGGGGAAGCACCAGCCGTTGCAGTGGAACATCGGCAGGGTCCAGAGATAGGTCGGGTGATGCGGCATCGCCCAGGTCACGACATTGCCGATCGCGTTGAGATAGGCGCCACGGTGATGGGTGACGACGCCCTTGGGATCGCCCGTCGTGCCCGAGGTGTAGTTCAGCGCGACCGCATCCCATTCATCGTCAGGCCGCACGCCGTCCCAGGCCGGATCGCCTTCGGCCAGCAGGTCCTCATAGGTCAGGCTGCCGACCGATTCGCCGTCGCAGGCCGGGTCGATGATGTCGACCACCAGGGGCGGGGCTGCCAGATCGGCCAGGGCCGCCCGCACCACCGGCCCGTATTCCCGGTCGGCCAGCAGGATCTTCGTCCCGGAATGCTGCAGCTGGAAGGCGATCGCCGCGGCGTCGAGCCGGATGTTGAGGGCGCAGAGCACGCCGCCGGCCAGCGGCACGCCGAAGGTTGCCTCGAACGCCTCCGGGATATTCGGCGCCATCACCGCGACCGTGTCGTTCTTACCGATGCCGCGGCGTGAGAGGGCGGAGGCAAGGCGGCGGCAGCGTTCGGCCGTCTCGCGCCAATTCCGCGTGACCGCGCCATAGACCACCGCCGGGCGGTCCGGATGCGCCAGCGCGGCGCGGCCGAGGAAGGACAGCGGCGTGAGCGCCACATGGTTCGCCGCATTGCGGTCGAGATCGGTGTCGTAGACATGCGGCATCGCCGGCCCCCCTGTTCGCGGCGACAGTCTGACTGTTCGCACGGCGACAGTCTGACATCGCCCGCTGTTGGGGCCCAGTGTCCGGTGGAATCCCTCGATCAGGGCTGGCCGGGCGCGTCCGACGCTGGCCGGATCGCGACATCAGTCGACGGGCGGTGCTGGTGATGGCCCGATCCTTCGATCTGGATCAGGTGCCGCGGGCCGGTCGTCGTCACCGGCGGATGGTCCGCGGTGGTGGCCAGGCACAGCACTGTCTGTTCCTTGGTCACCGGATCGAAGTAGAGCCAGGGCGTGCAGGCCTGCTCCGCCGCATGTGCCATGCCGCCGAGGGTGGTGGTGAAGACGGCTAGGCCGGTGATCATCAAGGTCTTGCGGATTCGGATCATCTCCCCTCCTGACGCCTCCGAGAACGTCTTCATCCCCGATGGGGTTCCCGGTTCCGCGGTGATGCGGATCACGCCCCTCGCCCCGACGGCCGAGTGGCGCTAGGGTTTCGAGAAAAAGTGGCGTCAATGCGGTTCATGTTCCGGTGTGGGGCGGAACCGCCCGGGAGGAAGAGCCATGGGAGCCTATGACGAGGCCTATCGCCGTGCCCTGGATGACCCCGAAGGCTTCTGGGGCGACGCTGCCGCGGCGATCGACTGGGACCGGCGCTGGGACCGGGTGCTGGACGACAGCCGCGCGCCGTTCACCCGCTGGTTCGCCGGCGGGCGGCTGAACACCTGCCACAACGCGCTGGACCGCCACGTCGCCGCCGGCCATGGCGACCGCATCGCCCTGATCTATGACAGCCCGGTCACCGGCACGGTGCTGCGCTTCACCTATGCCGAGCTGACCGACCGCGTCGCCCGCTTCGCCGGGGTGATGCGCGATCTCGGCGTCGGCACCGGCGACCGGGTGGTGGTCTACATGCCGATGGTGCCGGAGGCGGCGATCGCCATGCTGGCCTGCGCCCGGCTGGGCGCCGTGCATTCCGTGGTGTTCGGCGGTTTCGCCGCGCCCGAGCTGGCGTCGCGGATCGATGACTGCACGCCGAAGCTGGTCGTTTCCGCTTCCTGCGGCATCGAGATCGCCCGCGTGATTGCCTACAAGCCGCTGCTCGACGCCGCCCTCGACCTGGCAAAGCACAAGGTCCCGGCCACGGTGATCCTGCAGCGGCCGCAATGCGCCGCGGCGATGGTGCCGGGCCGCGACCATGACTGGGCGGCGGCCGAGGCGGCGGCCGAACCGGCAGGCTGCGTGATGGTCGAGGCGACCGACCCGCTCTACATCCTCTACACCTCCGGCACCACTGGCCAGCCCAAAGGCATCGTCCGCGACAATGGCGGCCATGCCGTGGCCCTGGCCTGGACCATGGGGGCGGTCTACGGCGTGCAGCCGGGGGAAGTCTACTGGGCCGCCTCCGACATCGGCTGGGCGGTCGGCCATTCCTATATCGTCTACGCGCCGCTGCTGACCGGCTGCACCACGGTGCTGTACGAGGGCAAGCCGGTCGGCACGCCGGATGCCGGCGCCTTCTGGCGGGTGATCGCCGATCATGGCGTCAGCGTGCTGTTCACCGCCCCCACCGCCTTCCGCGCGATCAAGCGCGACGACCCGGAGGGCAAGCTGCTGCCGGGGTACGACCTAAGCCGATTCCGCACCCTGTTCCTGGCCGGCGAGCGCTGCGATCCGGACACGCTGGCCTGGGCCGAACGACTGCTGCAGGTGCCGGTGATCGATCATTGGTGGCAGACCGAGACTGGCTGGGCGATCTGCGCCGACCCGATGGGGCTGCAGCCGATGCCGGTGAAGCCGGGGTCGCCGACCAAGCCGATGCCGGGCTGGGACGTGCGCGTGCTGGGGCCGGACGGGACAGAGATGGCGGCGGGCGAGATCGGCGTGCTGGCCTGCCGACTGCCGATGCCGCCGGGATCGGCGCCGACGCTGTGGCAGGCCGAAGCCCGCTTCCGCACCGCCTATCTCGAGGCCTTTCCCGGTTTCTACACCACCGGCGATGCCGGCTTTATCGATTCTGATGGCTATGTCTTCGTCATGAGCAGGGTGGACGATGTCATCAATGTCGCCGGCCATCGCCTGTCGACCGGGCAGATCGAGGAGGTGCTGGCCGGCCATCCCGATATCGCCGAATGCGCCGTGATCGGCGCGGCGGACGACCTCAAGGGCCAGGTGCCGCTCGGCTTCCTCGTGCTGAAGGCGGGGGTGAATCGGCCGCACGACGTGATCGCGGCCGAGGCGGTGCAGCGGGTGCGTGACCAGATCGGCCCGATCGCCGTGTTCAAGACGGCGATGATCGTCGAACGCCTGCCGAAGACCCGGTCGGGCAAGATTCTGCGCGGCACCATGGCCCGAATCGCCGATTCGCTGCCCTACACCACGCGAGCCACGATCGACGATCCCGTGATTCTCGATGAAATTCGCGTGACTTTGCAGCGATCGGGCTATAATCGGCGGTAACGTTCCCGCTGCAATCCCATGTGAGCCGGGAATGACAACCCCTCAGAAATATTACATTTTTACGATCATTTGCCGCGCTTCCGATGGAGCGCCCCGAGCCCCCTGCTCGTGAACACGTGAAAATCATTCAAAACACAGGGTTTTTCTGACCCAAACGGGGGCTTGACGCCGCGGCGATGCCGAACCTATCGTCGCGCAATGCTCGAGTTGAGCAGGCGAGGCTTCAAAAAAACGAGGGCCGCAAAAAGCGGCCCTCTTTTTATTGTCCGGTTGCCGGAAGGGGGCCGCGAGCGACGGCCCGCCTCCCTCGATCAGCCGGATTTCGTCAGGATCTGCCTCAGGCGGCGAGCTGTTTCGGCGCCGGGCCGACAGCGATCTTCACCGTGCGCGGCTTCTGCGCCTCCGGCACTTCACGCACCAGATCGATGTTCAGCAGGCCGTTCACCAGCGACGCGCCGCCGACCTTGATGTAGTCGGCCAGCTGGAAGCGGCGCTCGAAGGCGCGCCCGGCGATGCCGCGATGCAGGAAGGTCCGACCCTTCTCCTGCTCCTCGGAGGTCGTCGCCTTGGCGCGGACGGCCAGCGTGCCCTCGGAGGTCACGATCTCGATCTCGTCTTCGCCGAAGCCGGCCACCGCCATGGTGATGCGGTAGGCGTCGTCGCCGGTCTTCTCGATGTTGTAGGGCGGGTAGGTCGGGGCCGCGGTGTCGTACTGCAGGGCAGAATCGAGCAGGCGGGAAACGCGGTCGACGCCGATGGTCGAACGGAACAGCGGCGAAAGGTCAAGGGTACGCATGGATATCCTCCGTTGAGCGATACCGAAACGGCGCACCGGAATGGTCGCGCCGAGGGTTGCGATCGTGGCGACCCCGTCTGGGCGCCGCCACGATCATCGATCTGGGGAGGATGAATTGCGGGTTCAAGAGGGCGCCGCTTTGGCGCCCCCCGGCACCCTGCTTACTGCGCGGTCCAGCCGCCATCGACCGAGATGGCCGTGCCGGTGATCTGGTCGGCGGCGTCGGAGCACAGGAAGGCGACGGTGCCGCCCAGCTGTTCCGGCGTGACGAAGGTCATCGACGGCTGCTTCTCGCCCAGCAGTTCCTTCGCCGCATCCGCGACGCTGATGTTCTTCTGCGCGGCGATGGCGTCGATCTGCTTTTCCACCAGCGGCGTGCGCACCCAGCCCGGGCAGACCGCATTGCAGGTGATGCCGTTGCCGGCATTCTCCAGCCCGACCACCTTGGTCAGCCCGACCAGGCCATGCTTGGCCGCGACATAGGCCGCCTTGTGGGTCGACGCCACCAGGCCATGCGCCGAGGCGATGTTGATGATCCGGCCCCAGCCCTGCTGCTTCATGACCGGGATCGCCGCGGCGATGCCGTGGAACGCGGCCGACAGGTTGATCGCCAGGATCGCGTCCCATTTCGCGGCCGGGAATTCCTCCACCGGCGCGGTGAACTGGATGCCGGCGTTGTTGACCAGGATGTCGACCCGGCCGAGCTTCTCGACCGTCGCCGCGATCAGGCCGCGCACCGCATCGCCCTGCGACATGTCGGCGCCGTCATAGACCACGCGCACGCCATGATCGCGCTCGATCCCGCTGCGGATCGCCTCGATCTCGGCGGCATCGCCGAAGCCGTTCAGCACCAGGTCGGCGCCCTGGCCCGACAGCACCTTGGCGATGCCGAGTCCGATGCCGCTGGTCGATCCGGTGACGATCGCAACCTTGCCCTTCAACATGGGGTCCGTTCCTTGGATTACAGGTTTGGTGGGGGGGCGTCGGGGCGGTTCAGCGCTTGAACAGCGCGTCCGCCACCGATTTGTGGCTTTGCTTGCCGGCAATCACGCCGCGGGCGCGGGCGATCTCGGCCTCCAGATCGGCAATGTACGCTTCAAGATCGGCGACCGACAGGGCATCGAGCGGCTTCGGCGGCGCCTTGCGGTTGCGGGGTTCGAGATCCTCGGGGTCCATCGCCCATCTCCTTCGACAGCGGCCCATGCCTTCAACACCGGATGAACAATCCTCGCGGGCGACGCGGGGATCGGCAAGCCCGGAGCGTGATTGTGCCCCCATCTTCGCGTACAAGAGTCGACGGGCGACCTTAGGCCGCGCCGCACGACGATCGGGTGACGACCGGATGACATTTCGGTCATGATCCGCCCCCATCCCGCAGACGGAAGTGTGAGCAATGACCAGCCCCTTGCCCGACACCATGACCGCGATCGCGATCGAGACGCCCGGCGCCCCCGAGGTGCTGAAGCCGGTGACGATGCCGCTGCCCGTGCCGGCCAAGGGCGAGATCCTGATCAAGGTCGCCGCCGCGGGCGTCAACCGGCCGGACGTGCTGCAGCGCCGCGGCAACTACAACCCGCCGCCGGGCGCCAGCCCGCTGCCGGGGCTGGAGGTGGCGGGCAACGTCGCGGCGATCGGCCCTGACGTGACCGGCTGGTCGGTCGGCGATCCCGTCTGCGCCCTGCTCGCCGGCGGCGGCTATGCCGAATATTGCGTCGCCCCGGCACCGCAATGCCTGCCGATCCCGAAGGGGCTGTCCGCGACCGAGGCGGCGGGCCTGCCGGAGACCTTTTTCACCGTCTGGACCAATGTGTTCGACCGCGGCCGGCTGCAGACCGGCGAGAGCTTCCTGGTGCATGGCGGGTCGAGCGGCATCGGCACCACCGCGATCCAGCTGGCCAAGGCCTGGGGCGCCGTCGTCTTCGCCACCGCCGGCAGTGCCGCGAAGTGCCGCGCCTGTACCGAGCTGGGCGCCGATGTCGCCATCGACTACCACACCCAGGATTACGTGGCGGTGGTGAAGGAGAAGACCGGCGGCCGCGGCGTCGACGTCATCCTCGACATGGTCGGCGGCGACTACATCCCGCGCAACATCGATGCGCTGGCGGTCGAGGGCCGTCAGGTCAGCATCGCCTTCCAGAAGGGCATGAAGGTCGAGATCGACCTGCAGAAGGTGATGGCCAAGCGGCTGACCCTGACCGGATCGACGCTGCGGCCGCGCA
>NZ_JBYRFX010000788.1:0-4043 GCF_057815775.1 Inquilinus sp. | reverse complement strand
TGGGCCCCGGCGGCTACCAGGTCGGCGGCTTCCCGCCCGGTTGGGCGGAGTGGAACGACCGCTTCCGCGACACCACCCGCGGCTTCTGGAAGGGCGATGACGGCCAGGTCGCCGACCTCGCCTCCCGCCTCAGCGCCTCCGGCGACGTGTTCAACCGCCGCGGCCGCAAGGCCTGGGCCAGTGTCAACTTCGTCACCGCGCATGACGGCTTCACCCTGAACGACCTGGTCTCCTACAACGACCGGCACAACGAGGCGAATGGCGAGGACAACAAGGACGGGCACTCCGACAACCTGTCCTGGAACCACGGCGCCGAAGGCCCGACCGACGACCCCGTCATCAAGGGCTTGCGCGACCAGCAGAAGCGCAACCTGCTGGCGACGCTGCTGCTGGCGCAGGGCACGCCGATGATCCTGGGCGGCGACGAATTCGGCCGCAGCCAGCAGGGCAACAACAACGCCTATTGCCAGGACAATGCGGTCAGCTGGGTCGATTGGGACGCGATCGACGAGGATGGCCGCAAGCTGATGCAGTTCACCCGCCGCCTGATCTCGCTGCGCCAGCGCTTTCCGGTGCTACGCCGCAGCCGCTTCCTGACCGGCGTCTACAATGAGGAGCTGGAGGTCAAGGACGTCGCCTGGCTGCGCCCCGACGGGCAGGAGATGGCGGAGGTCGACTGGACCAACCCGCAGACCCGCTGCCTGGGCATGCTGATCGACGGCCGGGCCCAGCCGACCGGCATCCGCCGTCGCGGGTCGGAGGCGACGCTGCTGATCCTCTTGAACGCGCATCACGAGGAGGTGCCGTTCCTGCTGCCCGAGGTGCCGGACGGCCCGTCCTGGACCGCGCTGGTCGACACCGCTGAGCCGGAGGCACCGCAACGCGCCCGCCTGCCCGCCGGCGAGACCTTCGCACTGCAGGGCCGGACGCTGGCGCTGCTGTCCGCCCAGACCGGGGCATAAGCGGAAAAAACGCCCCGCCGGTGTCACCCGGCGGGGCGGTTCCCTGGCCTTACTGCGGGTTGGCCTGCATCACTTTCTGCGGCGCGCGGTTCGCCATGAACTGCGAGACCTCGGACAGGGTCACATAGCCCTTCCGCGACGTGTCGATCTGTCCGAAATGATCGGCGACGAAGCCCCAGCCAGCCGCCTTGGCCTGCTGCGCGGTCAGGGACGACCGCGACCCGGACGCCTGCTGGAACTGCTGCGCCAACTCGTCCTGCACGCTTTGCGCCACCGTGGCCGCGCTCGGCTTCGGCGCCGGCGCCACCCGCAGGGACATCGCGCCCAGCGGCCGGATCGGCTTGAGGACGTCGTCATAACCCCAGGCCGACTGGCCCAGCCCGATCCCCGCCAGCACCAGGGCCAGCGAGGCCACGCATGCCGAATGCTTGGCCGAATGCTTGACTGTCATGATCCCCTCCTTGGCTAGTTGGCGGCTTGCTGCGCGATCTGGGCCGCGTCGGACCCGAAGGGCGGCGCCGCGAAGAAATCGGTGATCACCGCCTCCAGCGCCGGGCGCGAGGCCTCGGTGTTGTAGGTCATGTGACCGCCCTCGAACCACTTCACCGGGATGCGGCCCAGCAGGTCGACGCCGATCAGGTCCATCTCGCTCTGGTAGCCCGGCGTCGCATTGTCTTCGTAGCCGTGCATGACCAACCATTTCAGCCCCGGATCATAGGTCAGGGCGATCTGGATATCGGCCAGGCTGTTCGGGTCCGTGGTGCCGTTGTGGTTCCAGTTCCAGTAATAGATCGCATTGCCCAGCGGCTCGTAGGTCGAGCGCGTGCGGTAGTTGACGTAGGCCGGCAGCAGCGACTTGAACTGGTTGAGGAAGGCCACGTTGATGTAGTCGTCGGGCGCGTAGGAATTGCCGGCCGGGACCTTCATCCGGCCGTCATAGCGGCCCAGCTCGTAGCCCGGCATCAGCGAGGTGCGGAAATCGCCGGGAAGCTGCTTGAACGACCGGTACCAGGTCAGGGTGTCGAGCCCTGCCCGGGCGACGAGATCGTTCAGCAGGACCGAGCCCTTCGCCGTGTCGAGGAACGCTTTCTGCGCCGCGGGGGCCAGGGCCTCCACCGGCACGTACCGGACCGAGGTGAACTGGCGCAGGCTGGCGAGATACTGGTCGATCGTCTGCGTCCCGCGGGCCGGCGACTTGTTGAAGAAATTCGCCATCATCGCGTAGCTCGGCAGATAGCCGCCGCAGGAGACGGCGTCCTCCATCTCGCAATTCGAGGCATAGTCGAGGATTGGCGAGTTGAGGATCACCCCGCTCAGGATCACCGCCGGCTTGCCCGTCGGGTCCGGCAGATAGTGGCTGGTGCCCTGCCGCTCCAGCAGCTTCGCCACGATCGGCGTGCGGATGCCGCCATAGGATTCGCCGTAGAGGTATTTCGGCGAGCTCTGGCGGTTGTTCTGGTTGATGTAGCGGGTGATGAAGTCGGTCACCACCTGGCCGTCGGCATCGACACCCCAGAAATCCCGGTTCTTGTGCGGGGCGATGGCCGCGGAATAGCCGGTGCCGGGCGGGTCGACGAACACCAGGTCGGACTGCTTCAGCAGCGTGATCTCGTTGTCGACCAGCGGGAAGCTGTCGGGCTGCGTGCCGTAGCTGATGATGTTGGGCGCGTCCGATTTCAGCCGCTTCGGCGCCCAGGAGCCCATATGCAGCCAGATCGAGGCCGAGCCGGGGCCACCATTCCACAGGAAGGTCACCGGTCGCGAGTTCTTCGGCGCGCCGTCCATGGTGTAGGCGGTGTAGAAGAACGCGGCCTCGGTGTCGGTGGCCTTGTTCCCGTTGGTGACCATCAGATGCCCGGCGCCGGCGGTGAACCGCACCAGCTTGCCGTCGATCACCATGGTGTGGTGCTTGATCGAATTCGTCTCGTTGACCTGGCCCCTGTTGACCTGCCCGTCCGGCCCCGTGGGGTAGATGGTGAGGTCGTTGACCACCCGGTCCGGGTCGGCCGGAACCGGCGCGCGCGCCGCGGCCGGTTGAGCAGCAGTGCTGGCGTTGTCCGATGGCGCTGAATTTCCGGGAGAGCTTGCCAGCAGACAAACAGCAAATGAAGCCGCGACAATGCGTAAGGACATGCCTCGCTCCTTCTTTGTGTCGACTTCTATGGGCTTGCAGGCAAAACCTTTCGTCACGGCGCCGTTTCGCGTCTTTGCTCAATGGTGAGACGGCAAAAGGGTCGTCGTGACGGAGATGTCGCGATACAAGCTGCGGCCTGGGGGCGAGCCAGTGCCGGATGCTCCGACAGGGAGTCGGCCGCGCCGGCGCATCCGCGCGACGCTTCAGCCGATGTCTCGCCGGGCATGATGGGATGTGTCCCCCCAATCGCGACCCGAAGCCGTCCCTGTTGGAAGATGCCGGCACAACCAGCCCTTCAAGACTGGCGAGCCTAACCAAACCGGCATTACGACAAAGGACAGAAGTAAATTTCCGGAGTCATGGAAGGCATAAACAAATGGCGTTCGACATCGTAAAGACTTGCTGCTAGCTGCAACGCCCGAGAATCATGGGCTCGTTTTGCATTTCCTTTAAAATTATCGCTATTTTCGACCAAAACCCGAAGCGCCGCAAGATGAATAACGGGATATTCTTTCTCTTCCCTGGGGAGAGCCAGATCCGATCTGTTTCAAAGTGTTTTATTGCAGCGCACCGAACGGGTCGAGGGCCGGCTGGACGCCATGGATATCGCCTGCACCCTGGCATCGAAACCGGGCACCGGTTCCGGCATCATGCCGCATGCCCCAGCGCACGGCTTCGATCAGCCCCGGAAGGACCATCCCCATGACCGCCCTGCTTCCCGCCGAGCTTGCCTGGTACGTCACCGGCCGCTTCTACCAGGCCGAGACGGACGGCCCGGTGGCCGATTACGGCTATTTCCTGCACCTGCCCTTCGCCGACGTGCCGCTGTTTGCGGGGCCGCGCGGCGAGACCACCGCGCACTTCACCTTCGCCGCCAAGCCATTCCAGGCGCAGGGGGTCACCAATGGCAGCCTGTCGCTCGGGGTCGATCCGGTCGGCGAATTCTC
>NZ_JBYRFX010000787.1:0-2261 GCF_057815775.1 Inquilinus sp. | reverse complement strand
CGATGGAACTGGGCGGCAAGTCGCCGCAGCTGGTGTTCGACGACGCCGATGCCGAGGCCGCCCTGCCCTTCGTCACCGCGGCGATCGTGCAGAATGCCGGCCAGACCTGTTCCGCCGGCAGCCGCCTGCTGCTGCAGGACGGCATTGCCGATGAATTCCTCGACGCGTTGGCCGGCAAGTTCCGCGCGCTGGAGACCGGCCCGTGGGACCGCGACCCGGATTGCGGCCCGCTGATCAGCGCCCGGCAGCGCGACCGGGTGCGCGGCCATCTCGACCGTGCCCGGGCCGACGGGCTGCCGGTGCTGGCCGAGGGACGGCTGAGCCCGAACGCGCCTTCCGGCGGCTTCTACCAGGTACCGACGCTGGTCGGCGACGTGCCGCCGGACCATCCGCTGGCGCAGGAGGAGGTGTTCGGACCGGTCATGGCGGTGCTGCGCTTCCGCGACGAGGAGGAGGCGATCCGCCTGGCCAACGGCACCGAATTCGGCCTGGTCGCCGGGGTCTGGACCCGCGACGGCGCCCGCCAGATGCGCTGCGCCCGCCGCATCCGGGCCGGCCAGGTCTTCGTCAACAATTACGGCGCCGGCGGCGGGGTGGAACTGCCCTTCGGCGGCATGAAGCGCTCCGGCTTCGGCCGCGAGAAGGCGATGGAAGGGCTGGATCATTTCAGCGTGACCAAGACCATCGCGATCCGGCACGGGTAACGGCTGGCGCTATTCGCCCGGCTCGGTGATCGCCGAGCCGGGCCGGCGCCGGCGGGGCATGAGCGCCTTGGCCAGGCGGCGGAAGCCTTCGATCTGGTGCCCGAGATAGCCGAGCCCGGCCCAGCGCGCATCGGCCGAGCGGATGCCGGTGGGCGGGAAGGCCGGGTCGACCCGGCGGGTGCCGAACAGCACGTCCCAGATCGGCAGGATCACCGCGAAATTACAGCCCCGGGCCTTGGCGAAGGCCGGGCCTTCCGCATGGTCCAGCGCGTGATGCACGCGGTGGAAATGCGGGCTGACCAGGACAAGGGAGCCGAACCGGCCGAAGCTGAGCCGGGCATTGGCGTGCGACAGGCTTTCGACCAGCCGCAGCACGATGATGATGATCGGGAACTGCGCCGGTTCGACGCCGATCAGGAGTGCGATGGCGCCGAGCCACACCGCCTGCAGCACGTCGTCGAGGATGTGGTTGCGGTCGTCGGTCCACAGCGTCATCTGGCGCTGGTCGTGGTGCAGGCTGTGCAGCGCCCACCACCAGCGCAGCCGGTGCTGCAGCCGGTGCCGCCAGTATTCGGCGAAATCCAGGATCACCAGGTAGATCGCCAGCGTCAGCAGCGGCCAGTCGGCCAGGGCGGGCACATACTGATCGATCGCTTCGGGCAGGATGCCGTGGAACAGCAGCGCCCGGTCGATGGCGTAGGCGGCCGGCGTCAGGATGACGAAGACGATCAGCGGCACCAGGCCCAGGCGATGCACCAGCGTGTAGGTGACGTCGGTGCGGATCGCCTTTCGGTCGGTCCGCGGCTCCAGCGGCCGCCACAGCTCGAGCGGGCGGCAGATGGCATAGGCGACGATCACGGCGACACCGCCGAACATCGCCACCCACATCCAGTCGAACACGTCCTCGTCATAGTCCATCAGGCCGAGGACATAGAGCAGCGGCTCGATCGCCGTCTCGAAGATCCAGCCCTGCAGCAGGCCGAGCTGGTGCAGCAGATCGTCGATCATCGCCTCGGTCCCCGCCCTGTGCCCCCGCGCCTAGGGCGCATCATGCGCCGGCTCCGAAGGAGCGTCATGCCCTGTTGTCGCCGGCGGCGCGTCATTCTCCGCCTGCGACGGCTCATCATGCTCGGCCGCCTGCGGCGGCTCATCGTGAATATAGATCCCGTGCGGCGACCGCCCGACCGGGATGGTGCCCTTCAGCGCGCCCGACGCCAGGTCAATGACGTCGACCTGGGACCGCCAGCGGCCGGTGGCCCAGAGTTCGGTCCCGCCGGCCGAGAAGGCCATGTCGTCCGGGCCGCCCGGCGCGACCAGGGTGCGGGTGACGGCCAGCGTCGCCGGGTCGAGCACCGAGATGGTGTTGGCGACGCGATTGCTGACGTAGAGCGCCTTGCCGTCCGGCGCCGCCAGGAAGTTGTGGGCGCCCTTGCCGGTCTCGATGGTGCGGATGGCATGGCCGTCCGCCGGGTCGATCTCGGCAATGTGGTTCGACCCCATGATCCCGACCACCAGCGTCCCCGCCGGGGTCATCCAGATGCCGGCCGGCTGAGGCCC
>NZ_JBYRFX010000786.1:0-3357 GCF_057815775.1 Inquilinus sp. | reverse complement strand
CGGATCATGCAGGCGATGACGCAGGAGGCGTTCTGGCGGGTCCAGCGCTTCTCCACCGACTGGCACGCCAACAGCTTCGCCGGCGCCACGGTCCGCAAGATCAACCGCGGCACCTGGGCGATGGATCTGCTGGACGACGTGCTGCTGGTCGAGCTGCTGCCGTCGATCCTGGTGCTGCTCGGCGCCACGGCGCTGCTGGCAGCGCGCTGGCCGATGATGGGCGCCGCGGTGGCGCTGGGCGTCGCCATGTTCCTGCTGGTCAGCCTGGTCCTGGTGCTGCGCTACGTCGCCCCGGCGGCGCGGCTGGCCAACGAGATGGATTCGAAGCTGGGCGGCAACCTGGCCGATTCGATCAGCTGCAACGCCGTGGTGAAGACCTTCGGCGCCGAGCGGCGCGAGGATGCTTTCATCGCCGGCACGGTCGAGATCTGGCGCGGCCGCACTATCCGCACCTGGCACCGCGGCACCAACTCCGGCACCACGCAGAACCTGCTGATGGTGGCGCTGAACGCCATGGTGCTGGGCATCGGGCTGTGGCTGTGGCGCCAGGGCCAGGCCACGCCGGGCGACATTACCTACATCTTGGGCACCTACGCGCTGATCCACGGCTATCTCCGCGGCGTCGGCATGCATGTCCGCAACCTGCAGCGTGCGGTCAACGACATGGAGGAGCTGGTCGACTTCATGGACGAGCCGCTCGGGGTCGAGGACCGGCCGGATGCGCCGGATATCGCGGTCGAGGCCGGCCGGATCGATCTCGACGCCGTCACCTTCCGCTACAAGGGGCAGCGCGACCCGATCTATGACGGCTTCTCGCTGACCATCGCCCCGGGCGAGAAGATCGGCCTGGTCGGCCATTCCGGCAGCGGCAAAAGCACCTTCGTCAAGCTGGTGCAGCGCCTCTACGACCTCGATGGCGGCACCATCAGGATCGACGGGCAGGACATCGCCGGGGTGACGCAGGAAAGCCTGCGCCGCCAGATCGCCCTGGTGCCGCAGGAGCCGCTGCTGTTCCACCGCTCGCTGGCGGAGAACATCGCCTATGGCCGGCCCGGCGCGTCGATGGACCAGATCGTCGACGCGGCGAAGCAGGCCTATGCCCACGACTTCATCGCCAGGCTGCCGCAGGGCTATGACACGCCGGTGGGCGAGCGCGGGGTGAAGTTGTCGGGCGGCGAGCGCCAGCGCGTGGCCCTGGCCCGCGCCATCCTGGCCGATGCGCCGGTGCTGATCCTGGACGAGGCGACGTCCAGCCTGGACAGCGTGTCGGAATCGCTGATCCAGGCGGCGGTGGAAAAGCTGATCGTGGGCCGCACCACGATCATCGTCGCCCACCGGCTGTCGACGGTGCAGAAGGTCGACCGCATCCTGGTGTTCGACCGCGGCCGCATCGTCGAACAGGGCACCCATGCCGAGCTGGTGAAGCGCGAGGGCGGCCACTACCGCGCCCTGTTCGAACACCAGGCGATGGGGCTGATCGACGGCCAGGAGGCCGCCTGAGGGCAGGGCGCCGGCGGGCAACCGCCGGTGCCCTTTTGCCCGCCGTCACTTTTCCGCGGCGAGCGCGTCACATCCCGGAATGCCATCTCGTCTTGTCATCGAAGCCGCCCCGACGGGCGGCGCGATTGCCAGATGGGAGTCCATCAAATGTCCAAGCGTCTCAATTATGCCGTCGCCTCCCCCGGTGCCCTGAAGGCCCAGCTCGGCGTGCACGCCTATCTCGAAAGCTCCAACCTGCCGAAGACCCTGCAGGAGCTGATCTTCCTGCGCGTGTCGCAGATCAATGGCTGCGCCTATTGCCTCGACATGCATTCCAAGGCGTTGCGCGAGGACGGTGAAGGCCAGCAGCGGCTGGACTGCGTCGCCGGCTGGCGCGAGGCGCATGGCCTGTTCAGCGCGCGCGAGCAGGCGGCGCTGGCCTGGGCCGAGGCGCTGACCCGCATCGCCGACACAAGGCAGGTGCCGGACGAGATCTATGAGGCGGTGAAGGCGGAGTTCAACGACCGCGACCTGGTCGACCTGACCCTCGCCGTGTGCTCGATCAACAGCTGGAACCGGATCGCGGTCGGCTTCGCCGTGGCGCCGAAGCCGGACGCGGCCAGCGCCCAGGCCGCCGCGGCCTGACGGCCTGTCCATGACATGATCGGCGGGCGGCTTCGGCCGCCCGCCGCTTTTTTCACCATATGACATCCGGCTTGCGCCGGATGGTTTTGCACTGCAGCATCCGCCCGGAACGACAGATCCTGTCCGACGGGGAGTGCCTGAGGTGAGCGTTGCCACCGTGATCCGGCGCATCACGATCCCGCAGCTCCGCGCCCGCAAGGGGCAGGAGCCGATCGTGGCGCTGACCGCCTACACCACGCCGATGGCCCGGCTGCTGGATCCGCATGTCGACGTGCTGCTGGTCGGCGACAGCGTCGGCATGGTGGTGCATGGGCTCGACAGCACCGTCGGCGTCACGGTCGAGATGATGGCGCTGCACACCTCCGCCGTGCGCCGCGGCTCCAGCCGCGCCACCATCGTCACCGATCTGCCCTTCGGCAGCTACCAGGCCTCGCCGCGCGATGCCTTCGCCGCCTCCGCCCGGTTGATGGCCGAAGGCGCCTCCGCCGTGAAGCTGGAGGGCGGCACCGAGATGGCGGAGACGGTGGCCTTCCTCACCGCCCGCGGCATCCCGGTGATGGGCCATGTCGGCCTGCTGCCGCAATCGGTCAACGTCCTCGGCGGCTACAACGCTCGCGGCCGCACGGCGGAGGAGGCCGAGCGCATCGTGGCGGCGGCCAAGGCGATGGCCGATGCCGGCGCCTTCTCCCTGGTGATCGAGGGCACGGTCGAGCCGCTGGCCCGCCGCATCACGGCCGAGATTGCGATCCCGACCATCGGCATCGGCGCCTCGGTCGATTGCGATGGCCAGGTGCTGGTGGTGGACGATCTGCTGGGGCTGACGGGCGAGGGCACGCCGCGTTTCGTCCGCCGCTATGCCGACCTGGCCGGTATCATCACCGAGGCGGCAACTGCCTTCGCCGCCGATGTCCGGACCCGGCGTTTCCCCGGCCCCGAACATGTCTTTGCCGAAAAGAAGCCGTCATGAGTCCTGCCGCCCCCGCTAGCCCGCTCGTCGCCCGCACCGCGGCGGATCTGCGCGCCGCCGTCGCCGGCTGGCGTCGCGATGGCGCCTGCATCGGCCTGGTGCCGACCATGGGTGCGTTGCACCAGGGCCACCTGATGCTGGCCGAGGCGGCGCGCCGGGCCGGGGCCGACCGCATCGTCTTCAGCATCTTCGTCAACCCGACCCAGTTCGCGCCGACCGAGGATTTCAGCCGCTATCCCCGGCGCGAGGCAGAAGACCTGGCCCGG
>NZ_JBYRFX010000785.1:0-1844 GCF_057815775.1 Inquilinus sp. | reverse complement strand
GCGCCGCAACATGGGGGAGGCCGACGCCAATGCGCTGTCGGTGCGGGTCGAGCTGCAGGCCGACTGCTTCGCCGGCGTCTGGGCCAAGCGCGGCGACCAGCAGGGTCATTTCATCGAGGCCGGCGACATCGAATCGGCGCTACGGGCCGCCGCCGCGGTCGGTGACGACACGCTGCAGAAGCAGGCCCAAGGCTATGTCGTGCCCGACAGCTTCACCCATGGCAGCGCCGCACAGCGGGCCCGCTGGTTCCGCCGCGGCTATGACAAGGGCGACCCGACCGGCTGCGACACCTTCTCGGCCTCCGCGCAGGCTTTGTAGTCAGGCTAGCGCCAGATCCTGACCAGCGGCCCGTCGGATCCCAGCACCGGATCGGTCTGCGGCAGCGCCACGGCGCCGATCCGGTTGCGCAAGGCCTGTGCGTCCCCCTCCCCAGCCCGGCAAAGATCGGGAGAGGAGCCGGGCGGATAGGCGCCGATCACCAGCAGGTCGTCGGTCGCCTCTTCGCAGCAATGTCCGACCCCGGCCGGAATCACCACGACATCGCCGGCCAGCAGCTCGACTGCATGGCCGCCGGCGCCGCCGAACCGCACCTTGGCGTGGCCGGCGGCGATGCCCAGCACCTCATGCGCGTTGCTGTGGAAATGATGGAAGGGATAGATGCCGTTGCGCCAGCCGCCGCCCCAGCCATTGCTGGCGAAGCGCGCCTCGATCACTGTGGCGACATCGCCGATGCCGAAGCCGGTGACCGCCCGGTAGACCAGCAGCGGCAGGACCGGGTTGTTCGGCACGTCGCCGTCATCCGCGAACTCATGGGTCTCGACGCCCGGAACGGCTTCGGTCATGACGGATCTCCTGTTGTCTGCGTCAGGGAGTCTGGACCGGTCCAGCCTCGCGGCAAGGTCGGCGGGCGGCTCGACCGGACATGGCATTCGATGCTAGGAGGCGTCGGTCCGCTCCGCCTGGATGCCCATGACACCGTCCTCCCGCCCGCGCTTCGCGGCCCTTGAATTCTGCCTGGTGATCGGGCTGTGCTTCGGCACGATGATCCTCGGCTCCTTCGTCAGCCTGGCCAGCAGCCTGCACGCCACGGCCCCCCGGATCCCGTCCGCGGTGGAGGACCGGTTCTGGCTGGCCGGCATCATCGTCTACGAGCTGGTCGCCGCCATCCCGGTCACGCTGCTGCTGTGGCAACGCGGCTGGCGCCGAGCCGAATTTCCCTGGCGCATGGGCCCGATGGCCACGCTGCAGGGCATCGGCCTGGCCGTCGCGAGCGTGGCGATCATGGGCCTGGCCGTCGCGCTGGCATCGAGGGCGGCCGGCGACAATGGCGTGTTCGAGGCCCTGTTCCTGGGCACGATGCCGGCGCTGCCGATGATCGCCGCCGTCTCCGTCGTCAACGGCGCCTTCGAGGAGATCTTCGTCCTCGGCTACATCATCCGCTTCTTCGAGCGGCGGGGTTTTGCCGGGTGGCAGAATGTCGGCGTTGCCACCAGCACGCTGATCCGCCTGCTGTACCACACCTATCAAGGGCCGGTTTTCGCCACCGGCATCGCCCTGATGGGTGTGGGTTACGCATTGCTCTATCTGCGGGTCCGGAACCTGTGGGTCTTCGCCTGGGCCCACATGCTGATGGACTTCTTCGCCTTCCTGCCGGGGTCCGAGGGGTAGCCTGCCTTTCCCCTATGTCCCCGGCCCTCCCTTCTTGTCATCCTCGGGCTTGACCCACTGGTGTCCGGTTGAGGGATAGAGATCAGAAGAGAGCGATTTGCCTTGGGTCGGAGGGGGATGGGAGTCCGTCTCCGATCAGGCGATCGATGCGTCTGCGATGCATGAGGTTGAGGCG
>NZ_JBYRFX010000784.1:0-5053 GCF_057815775.1 Inquilinus sp. | reverse complement strand
CGCAGCGACCGCGAGGTCCGGCCGGCGCTGGTCCATCTGATCGGCCGGGCCGTCGAGCGCGGCCAGGCCGACCCGGCGCTGGACCGTGAGATGGCGGCGGTCTGGCTGCTGGCGATCATCGACGGCTTCAGCGCCCGGATCGCCACCGACCCGGCCTTCGACGCCGCCGTCCTCATCGCCTCCCTGCCCCGGCTGATCCGCCGCTGCTTGAGCCCGAGCCTGTCGCCATGACGCCATCCCCCGATCTCCGCGCCAATCGCTGGGCTGTATTGCCCGTCGTCTCGGTGGCGCTGCTGCTGGTCACCATCGACGCCACGGTGCTGCACATCGCCGTGCCGACGCTGACCCTCGCCCTCGGCCCGACCGCGTCGCAGCTGCTGTGGATCATCGACATCTATCCGCTGCTGATGGCCGGGCTGCTGCTGGCCACAGGCACGCTGGGCGACCGGGCCGGGCACAAGCGCATGCTGCTGGCCGGCCTGGCGCTGTTCGCCCTGGCCTCGATCGCCTGTGCCCTGGCCGCCAGCCCCACCTGGCTGATCGCCGGCCGCGCCTTCCTGGCCATCGGCGGGGCGATGATGATGCCCGCCACCCTGTCGATCCTGCGCCTGGTGTTCGACGATCCGCGCGAACGGTCGATCGCCATCGGCGTCTGGGGCGCCGTGGCGTCCGGCGGCGCCGCCTTCGGGCCGGTGGTCGGCGGCGCGCTCTTGGAGCATTTCCCCTGGGGTGCGGTGTTCCTGATCAATGTGCCGATCGTTCTGATCGCCCTGCCCTTCGCCGCCTGGCTGGTGCCGGGCCGGCGCGGCGGCAGCCATGCGCCGTGGGACCTGCCCGGCCTGGTGCTGGCGATGGCCGGGATCATGGCCGTGGTCTATGCGGTGAAGCAGAGCACCCACACCGGCGCCGACCCCTGGATGGCCGCCGGCATCGCCCTGGGCGGCGGCGCCATGGTCGCCGTCTTCCTGCGGCGGCAGGCGCGGGCCGCGGCGCCGATGATCGACCTCAGCCTGTTCCGCGACCCCGGCATCGCCATCGCCCTGGCCTCGGCCATGGTGGCGATGATCGCGATCGTCGGCTTCGAATTGCTGCTGAGCCAGCAGCTGCAGCTGGTGCTGGGGCTGTCGCCGCTGCAGGCCGGGCTGCGGCTGGCACCGGTGCCGCTGGCGTCGTTCCTGGCCTCGCCCTTCGCCGGCAGGCTGGCGCACCGCTTCGGCTTCCGCGCCACCGCCACGGCCAGCCTGGCGCTGTCCGCCGCCGGCTTCCTCGGCATCGCGCTGCTGCCACCGGGCGAGGTGTCGGTGGCGACGATCCTCGCCTTCGTCGCCATCGGCGCCGGGCTGGGCGCGGCGATGACCGCGGCGTCGACCACGGTCATGAACGGCGCGCCGGCGCACCAGGCCGGCGCCGTCGCCTCGATCGAGGAGGTGGCCTATGAGCTGGGCGGCGGCTTCGGCGTCGCGCTGTTCGGCAGCCTGATGGCGGTGCTGTACCAGCGGCTGCTAAGCCTGCCGCCCCTGGTCGAGGCCGCGGCGCCGGCGGCCCGCCATTCGATCGGCGAGGCGCTGCTGGCGGCCGAGGCCCTGGCGGTGCCGGAGTCAGGCGCGGTCGCCGCGGCGGCGAAGACCGCCTTTTCAGCCACCTATCAGGGCGTGGCGCTGGCCGCGGCGCTGCTGCTGGCCGCCACCGCCCTGGCGGCGCTGGTCGTGCTGGCCCGGCGGCGGGCCGTGTCTCAACCGGGCTGATTTCGGGTTACGGCATCACGCTTTGCCTCTCCCGCCAGGCGGGAGAGGCTACGCGAAGCGCCAGCGCATCAGGACGTGGCTTTGCCGAAGACTTCGGAGCAGTAGACGGTGTTGCCGCCGGCGAAGACGAAATACACCATGTCCTGGGCATTGGTCAGGGCCGTGACCGTGCACACCACCGGCACGACCTCTTTGTCGGTCATGGTCTTGCTGTCGTGCCGCTCCCACACCAGCTTGCGGCCTTCTTTGCTGGCGGTGTCGTGATCCGGCGGCCCGAGGTCGGCGACCATATCCGCCCGGGGATGGTCCTGGTACGGCGCGATCCGTTCGCTGAAATTGGCCCGGGCGGCGGCGGTGATGCTGTCCACCGTCTGCGGCTCGGCGCAGGCGGCAAGCAGCAGCAGGGCCGCCGAGGCGCGGATCGTTTTCGCGAAGTGCAAGCCATCCTCCGGCGGCCGAAATCATGCGGGCCGCATCGTGAAGTCCGATGCTGCGTGTACACGCCGCACGGGGGATGGTCCAGCGGGTCAGCGGGGCCGGGGTCAGAAGGTTTCGCGGTATGGCCGCAGATCGACCTCCTGGGTCCAGGCCGAGCGCGGCTGGCGGTGGATCTGCCAATAGGTCTCGGCGATGGCGTCGAGGCCGAGCAGCCCGTCCTCGCCGCGCTCCGCCACCACCCCGGGACGCGCCCGGCGCAGGCGGTCGCCGTCGATGCCGCCGTCGATCACGACATGGGCGACGTGCAGCCCCTGGCCGCCGTATTCGCGCGCCATGCTCTGGCCGATCATGCGCAGGCCGGCCTTGGCCGCGGCGAACTGGGCATAGCCCGGCTTGCCGCGCAGGCTGGCCGAGGCGCCGGTGAACAGCACGGTGCCGCGGCCGAGCGGCACCATCCGCCGCGCCGCCTCGCGCCCGACCAGGAAGCCGGCGAAGCAGGCAACGCGCCAGAACTGTTCGAACTGGTCGGCCGTGACCTCGCGGAAATCGATGCGCTGGTTGTTGCCGGCGTTGAACACGACGAGGTCGGCCGGGTCCCGCCCCTCGCCCGGCGCCATGGCGCGGTCGAACAGGCGGATCACCAGATCCTCGCGCGTCAGGTCGACCAAGGCGGGTTCGGCGCTGCCGCCGGCGTCCAGGATCGACTGCGCCACCTGTTCGATCCGGTCCGGCGACCGGCCGGCGACCAGCACGTGATAGCCCGCGGCGGCGAAGCGCCGGCACAGGGCGGCGCCGAGGCCGAGTTCGGCCCCGACCCCGGCGACGACGGCGGTCGGCATGCTCATGGCTTTTCTCCCCGGAACCAGGCGCCGGTGCCGATGGCCGACAGCAGCAGCACGCCATAGGCGAACAGGCCCAGCGCCAGGGCCGCGAACAGCCACTCCAGCGACCCGGTCAGGCGCAGCGCCAGCCAGCCGCCAACCAGCACGATGGCGATGCGCAGGCAGCCGCCGAGCAGCGGCCAGAACAGCCGGCCCGCCCCCTGCGAGGCGAAGTACAGCGACAGGCCCATGCCGAAGAAGCCATAGGTCGGCCCGACGATGCGCAGATAGGCGCTGCCGGTGTCCAGCATGCGCGGATCGGCGCTGAACAGCGACAGCCAGGCCTGCGGCCAGATCGCCGCCGCCAGCCCGATCGCCTCGGTCACCGCGAAGGCCATGGCCGCGCCGGTCAGCGCGATGCGCAGCGCCCGGTCGGGCTGGCCGGCGCCGATATTGGTGCCGACCAGCGCCAGCACCGGGGCGCCGAGGCCGAAGACCAGCGGGATCAGCAGATATTCCAGCCGCGCCCCGGTGCCGAAGCCGGCGACCGCGTCGACCCCCGCCGTCGCCGCCACCATCGAGGTGGCGAAGACGATGGCGATGTTGGTCTGCACCGAGGTGATGGCACCGACCGTGCCGATGCCCAGGATGCCGCGGAACAGCGGCCAGCGCAGGCGCGTCGGGCGCAGCCGCGCCAGGTTCCGCCCCGACACGATGTACCAGGCCAGCACAGCGGTGCCGGCGAGGTAGTAGATCACCACGGCGACACCGCCGCCGGCGATGCCCAAAGCGGGGAATGGCCCGATGCCGAAGATCAGCAGCGGCGACAGCGGCACCAGGAACACCACGCCGCCGCAGGTGACCAGGGCCGGCACCAGCATGTTGCCGGTGCCGCGGATCGCGCTGCCCAGCCCGTTCATCAGCCACAGCAGGACGCAGCCGGCGAAGACGACGTTGGAGTAGAGCAGCGCCGCCTCCAGCTCGCCGCCGCTGCCGCCGAGCAGGCGGTAGATCGGCCGGCCGAAGACCAGCATCACGCCCATGAAGAGCAGGCCGAGGGCGATGTTGATCACCACCGCATGCAGCACCAGCGCATCGGCCTCGTCCCGCCGGCCGCCGCCGATGGCCCGGGCGATCAGCGAGGAGATGGCGCCGCCGATGGAGCCGGCCGACAGCATCTGCATCAGCATGACCGGCGGGAACACCAGCGCCATGCCGGCCAGGGCGTCGGTGCCGAGATGCGACACCCACCAGGTCTCGATCAACCCGGTCGAGGCCTGGGCCAGCATGACCAGCACATTCGGCCAGGCCAGCCGCAGGATGGTCGGCACGATCCGCCCCTGCAGCAGCATCAGCGTGCGGGCGCTGTGCACGGGCGGGGCCGGACTCGGGGGGACGACCGACGGCGCGCCGCTGGCGGCTGTCAGGGTGTCGTCCATCGCAACGGGATCAGTGCGCATCGGCTGAGGGTGCTTTCGGGGGCGCGACCTTGCGCATCAGGGGCACGCAGATGGTCGCGAAGGCGAGGCAGGCGCAGAGCACCAGGAAGGCGTCGGCATAGGTCAGGGTCTGCGCTTCCCGCATGGTCAGCGACCACAGCAGCTGCAGCGCGGCCTGGTGGCCGTGCTGGGCGTCGCCACCCAGCGCCGCGGTCTGTGCCACGGTCACCTGCTGCATCAGCTCGACCATGGCGGGGTTGGCGGGGGTCAGGTTTTCGGCCAGGCGCAGGAAATGCAGGTTGGTGCGGTCGTTCAGGATGGTGGCGCAGCCGGCGATGCCGATGGCGCCGCCCAGGTTGCGCATCAGGTTGAACAGGCCGGAGGCCAGCTTCAGCCGGTCCGGCGACAGGCCGCCCAGCGTCAGCGTCACCGTCGGCGCCACCGCGAATTGCTGGGAGAAGCCGCGCAGGGCCTGGGGCAGCAGCAATTCGCGCCAGCCCCAGTCATGCGTGATCGGGGTGAAGTTCCACAACGACACGGTGAAGCAGGCCAGGCCGAACATCATCAGCCAGCGCAGGTCGACCCTTCGGGCGAACCATGTGTAGACCGG
>NZ_JBYRFX010000783.1:0-12419 GCF_057815775.1 Inquilinus sp. | reverse complement strand
GATCCGCGAATTCCTCGGGAGTGCGAAGCCCGCACCGAAGACGATCCCGCACACCCCGCTCAACGGGCCGGCGGTGCCGGCCGCCCAAAAATTCCGGAAGCTCGCCGACGACACCGACGACAATCTTCGGCTCCATGAAATCTGGGCCGGCCGTGGCCCAAAACGCCTGTTCCCTGTCATCAACAGCACGTTGAACCTGACGCAGAAAGGGCCCCTCGACTGGCAGGATCGCAAGGGGGCGCCCTTCACCATGACACCTCTAGCCTGCGGCAGCGCGATTCTCGACCAGGAAGAATCGAGCCACCCGCCGGCCGGCGCCTATGTTTCAGCGGAATTCTATGGCAGCGACTGGGCCCGAAAGACAGAACAGCAGGATCAGAGCAACCCGCTCCTGCGGGACGACGACACCGGCCATGGCATCACCCTGGGGACGGCGATGACCGTCTCGGGCGCGGCCGCCAGCCCCAACATGGGGTATTACACATCGGCGGCCACCGCGTTTCTGCTGACACTGTTCAACCTGCGGCTCGGTGCCTGGCTTCCCAACCCGCTCTATGGCGATAAAGCCTGCCGACGGTCGGCGCCGGCCATGGCGGTCGGGCCCTATCTGCGGGAATTGCAGGGGCGGGTCGGATGCAAAGGGAAGGATCTCTATCTCTCCGACGGCGGGCATTTCGAGAATCTCGGACTGTACGAAATGATCCGGCGCAAATGCCGCTTCATCATCGTCGTCGATGGTGGTCACGACCCGGATCGCGCCTATGCCGACCTTGCCAACGCCGTCCGCAAGGCCTGGATCGATTTCCAGGTCAAGATCGAGCTTCCCGTGGCCAACATCCAGCCGGCAATCGAGATCGGTAGGGTCGAAACCACCTGGATCATCGGAACGGTTCTCTACCCCGCGGACGCAGCCTCGATTTCGACCCCGACGTCCGAGCGAACCGGCCAGATCCTCTATATCAAGGCCGGCCTGCCCATTGATCTGCCGGCCGACCTCGTCGGCTATGTCGCCGAGAATCCGCGTTTTCCGAATGATTCGACTGCGGACCAGTGGTTCGACGAAACCCAGTTCGAGAGCTATCGCCACCTCGGCTTCCACATTGCCAGATCGATCGGCGGCGAGGGCCAAGCCTTCGAGACGGTGCCGGCTTTCTTTGCGGAAGTTTCCGCCCAGGCGATAGCCAAGCCCCGAGCGACGGGCAGACCAGGCCGGGCGCCGCGCCTGCGAGGCCACCCATCACCCTGATGGGCGGCCCCGCCGCCAATCTCGATGCAAGAAGCTGATTTGTCTGACATGATGCGCGCCCATCCGAACAGCAAGGCCCTTCGATGACCGCGCTTCAGAGCAGCCCCCTGTTTCCCGACCTCGCCGGCAAGGCGGTGCTGATCACCGGGGCCAGCACCGGCATCGGCGCCGCCGCGGCCCGCGCCTTCGGCCGCAACCGCGCCAAGGTCGCCGTAAACTTCAACGCCAGCCGCGACGCGGCCGAGGCCGTCGTGGCGGACATCGAGGCCGCCGGCGGCGAGGCGATCCTGGCCCATGGCGATGTCACCGAGCCGGAGACGGCACAGCGGCTGGTCGAACAGACCGTCGCCGCCTTCGGCCGCCTGGACGTGCTGGTCAACAATGCCGGCGCCCTGGTCAAGCGCACCCCGGTCGCCGATTACAGCGACGAATTCGTCGATGCCGTGCTCGACCTCAACGTCCGGCACGTCATCCGCTTCATGCGCGAGGCCACGGCGCAGATGCGCCGGCAGGGCGGCGGCGGGTCGATCATCAATCTCAGCTCGATCGCCGCGCGCAGCGGCGGCGGCACCGGCTCGGTGATCTACGCCGCGGCCAAGGGCTTCGTCGCCGTCGCCACCCGTGGCTGGGCCAAGGAGCTCGTGAAGGACGACATCCGGGTCAACGCCGTGTCGCCGGGCGTCATCATGACCCCGTTCCACGAGCGCTTCTCGACGCCGGAGCAGCTGGCGACGATGCAGGCCGCGATCCCGATGCAGCGGCTGGGCGTGGCCGACGACTGCGCCGCCGCCTTCCTCTATCTGGCCTCCAGCGTCGCCAGCGGCTACGTCACCGGCCAGATGATCGAGATCAATGGCGGCCAATCCATGCCGTAGATCGTTCGAGAGCACACCCGGCATGGCCCTCTAGCGGCGGTTTCTCCGCTTCCGGTGCTCATGGACCCAAACGTCCGCTGCGCGCCGGTTCTCGAAACCACCACCAGCCGACTCCTGCCGGATGCGCTCTCGAACGATCTGTAAGCGGCGGGATGTCGCAGCGCGCGGGTCTCCCCTGCATGGCGGGCCATGGCTGGACGGCGGGCCGGCGGATTAAGCTCCGGCCCATCATGAGCGAGGCCGTCCTGACCCCTTCCCCCGCCCAGCGCCTGGCGCTGCCCGCCCTGATCCTGGGCGGGCTGGCGATCGGCAGTTCGCCGATCTTCGTGCGGCTGTCGGAGGTCGGGCCGATCGCGACCGCGGTGTGGCGCGTCGCCCTGGCCCTGCCGATCCTGTTCCTGTGGTACCGGGCGGAACGGGCGCGGGGCGCGGCGTCGCGGCCGCAGGGTCTGTCCGACTATCTCGCCCTCACCCTGCCCGGCATCTTCATTGCCGCCGATCTGGTGGCGTGGCACTGGGCGATCCACGTCACATCCGTTGCCAACGCCACGCTGCTGGCCAATCTGGCGCCGATCTTCGTCACCTTTGGCGCCTGGCTGCTGTTCCGCACCCCGATCCGGCCGATTTTCATCGCCGGCCTGGCCGTGGCGGTGGCCGGCGTGGTGGTGCTGAAGGGCGGGCCGGGCGCGTTGGGCGACGGCCATCTCGGCGGCGACGCCATGGCGGCGCTGGCCGCGGTGTTCTATGGCGGCTACATTCTGTCGGTTGGCCGGCTGCGCGACCGCTTCTCGGTGGCCACGGTGATGCTGTGGACCAGCGCCGTCTCCGCTGTCGTGACGCTGCCGCTGGCGTTGCTGACCGAGCCGGTGTTCCTGCCGCCGACGCTGTATGGCTGGGTCATCCTGCTCGGCCTGTCCTGGATTTCGCAGGTCGCCGGCCAGAGCCTGATCACCTATGCCCTGGCCTGGCTGCCGGCCGCCTTCTCCTCCCTCACCCTGCTGATCCAGCCGGTGGCCGCGGCGGCCCTGGCCTGGATCATCCTGGCCGAGCCGCTGGGGTCGGCCCAGGGCATCGGCGGCGCGCTGGTGCTGGTCGGCATCCTGCTGGCACGCAAAGGGTAACGCGATGACCGATCCCCGCCTGATCCTCAGCCTGCTGCCGGAGACGCTGGCGGTGGCCCGGCTGCCGGCGGATGCGGCGCTGCCCGGCTGGGTCGACTGGTCCGATCCCTTCGTCACCGTCAGCCGCACCCGGGACGAGCTGTCGGTGGTGTGCCCCGAGGCGCGGCTGCCCGATAATGTGAAGGCCGAGCGCGGCTGGCGCGGCTTCAAGGTCGAGGGGCCGCTGGACTTCGCCCTGACCGGCATCCTGTCCCGCCTCGCTTCGCCGCTGGCCGAGGCCGCGATCAGCATCTTCGCCATCTCGACCTTCGACACCGACTACCTGCTGGTGCGGACGCGCGATCTCGACGCAGCCGTTGCCGTTTTGCAACGGCAGAACACGGTGCGGAGCTAGGCGGCCGCGGGGCTGGAATCCCCCTCGGTATCAAGCCATTTCCAGGCGGAACAAGGCCCCGGCGGACGTCGAATTGAAATATTAAGTCCGCGTAACATCTGAATCTCGGCGCACATTCGACATTGGCGAAAGCCGGCGGATGTGATTTCTTCCCGCGGTCGGCGTCTACGGGGCCGGGGCAATCGACATGGCCCATGGGCGAACCGACACATGATCCGGGAGTCAGCCATGCCCAAGAAGCGCCCGTCGTTCCGCCGAACGCGCCAGACCAAGATCGTCGCCACGCTGGGCCCCGCCACCAGCACGGCCGCGGCGATCCGCGGGCTGTTCGAGGCCGGTGTCGACGTCTTCCGGCTGAACTTCAGCCATGGCAAGCAGGAAGACCACGCCGCCCGGCTGGCCCTGATTCGCGAGGTCGAACGCGAATTCGACCACCCGATCGCCGTGATGGCCGACCTGCAGGGCCCGAAGCTGCGCGTCGGCACCTTCGCCGAGGGGCCGGTGCTGCTGACCGCCGGCCAGAGCTTCCGGCTGTCACTGACGGAACGCCGCGGCGACGCCACCGGCGTGATGCTGCCGCACCCCGAGATCTTCGCGGCGCTGGAGCCGGGGCAGATCCTGCTGCTGGATGATGGCAAGGTCCGCCTGAAGGTCACCGATTGCGGCCCCGATTTCGCCGACACCGTGGTCGAGGCCGGGTCCCGCCTGTCCGACCGCAAGGGCGTGAACGTGCCGAACGCGGTGCTGCCGCTGTCGCCGCTGACCCCCAAGGACCTCGACGACCTGCGCTTCGCCCTCGACATCGGGGTCGACTGGGTGGCGCTGTCCTTCGTGCAGCGGCCCGAGGACGTGGCCGAGGCGCGCAAGTTGATCGCCGGCCGGGCCCAGGTGATCGTGAAGCTGGAGAAGCCGGCGGCGATCCAGCATCTCGAGGAACTGGTCGAGATGACCGACGCGGTCATGGTCGCGCGCGGCGACCTGGGCGTCGAGATGCCGGCCGAGGACGTGCCGTCGCTGCAGAAGCGGATCATCCGCGCCTCGCGCCAGGCCGGCAAGCCGGTGATCGTGGCGACGCAGATGCTGGAAAGCATGATCACCTCGTCGACCCCGACCCGGGCCGAGGCCTCCGACGTCGCCACCGCGGTGTTCGACGGCGCCGATGCGGTGATGCTGTCGGCCGAGACCGCCTCGGGCGAGTTCCCGGTCGAGGCGGTGCAGATGATGGATCGCATCGCCCGGCGGGTGGAGCGTGACCCGATCTACCGCACCATCCTCGACGCCGTGCATTACGATCCGGAAAGCACCGCGGCCGACGCCATCTCCGCCGCGGCGCGGCAGGTGGCGCACACCGTCGGCGCGGTGGCGATCGCCACCTACACCACCTCGGGGTCGACCACGCTGCGCGCCGCGCGCGAGCGGCCGGAGGTGCCGATCCTGTGCCTGACCTCGAACCTGCAGACCGCACGCCGCATGGGGCTGTGCTGGGGCGTGCACGCCGTCCACACCGAGGACGTCAACAACTTCACCGAGATGGTCGGCAAGGCCTGCCGCCTGGCCAGGCATGACGGCTTCGGCACCGCCGGCCAGCGCATCGTGGTGACCGCGGGCGTGCCGTTCGGGACGCCCGGCAATACCAATGTGCTGCGCATCGCCTGGATCGAAGACTGAGGTCGCATGCCCGGCTCCGCCCTCGCCGCCAACGAAGCCTTCTACGCCGCCCTGGCGCGCGGCGACGCGGTGGCCATGGCGGCGCTGTGGTCGCGGCGGCGCCCGGTCGCCTGCATCCATCCCGGCTGGCCGGTGCTGGCCGGGCGCGACGCGGTGATGCAGAGCTGGGACGCGATGCTGCGCAATCCGCCGAAGGTCACGGCGGAAGAGGTGCGGGTGCTGGATTACGGCGACACCGCCGTGGTGCTGTGCATCGAGCGGATCGGCGAGAACCGGCTGGCCGCGACCAATGTCTTCGTCCGCGAGCCGGCGGGCTGGCGCATGGTGCATCACCAGTCCGGCCCGTCCCGCGAGGCCAATCCACCAGCCCAGCCGACCGGCACCATTCACTGACCGGGCGGCGCCGTCAGTCGAAGTCGGCCGATTCCGCGATGTCCTGCTGCGCGTCGAGGGCGGCAAGCCGGTCCGTCAGCGCGGCCCGGATCCTGGTGTAGGAACCGGCGCCGAGCACCAGCCGCCGGGGCGCCGGGCTGCGGTCGACCGTATCGATCATGGCCTGGGCCATCCGGTCGGGATCGCCGTTCACCGGAAACGCCCCGGTCGCGATCATGCGCCGCACCTCACCTGCCGGCGTGTCGTCATAGACCGCCATCGGCGGCGCGCTGACCAGGCCGCCGCCGAATTCCGTCCTGGCCGGGCCCGGCTCGGCAATCGTGAATTCGATGCCGAAGGGCGCGACCTCCTGGGCCACCGCCTCGATGAAGCCTTCGATGCCCCATTTGGTCGCGTGATACAGGCTGAAATTCGGATAGGCGATCTGGCCACCTTCGGACGAGACCTGCAGGATCCGGCCGCCGCCCCGGGCCCGCAGATGCGGCAGCGCCGCCCGGATGACCTGGATCGAGCCGATCAGGTTGGTGTCGATCTGGTGCCGGATCTGGTCGTCCGTCACCTCCTCCCCCGCGCCGAACAGGCCGTAGCCGGCATTGTTCACGACGATTTCGATGCCGCCCATGTCCTGGAAGGCGGCGGCCACGACCCGGCGCACGGCCTGCGCATCGGTGACATCGAGCAGTGCCGTCCACAGGCGGTCGCCATGCTGCGCCTTCAGATCGTCGAGGGCGCCCGGCTTGCGCAGGGTCGCCGCCACCCGGTCGCCGCGTGCCAGGAGCTTTTCGGTGAGCATCCGGCCGAAGCCGGACGACGTGCCGGTGATGAACCAGGTCCTGGTCATGGGAAGCCTCGCTGCAACAGCCGCAGGATTGCGGCCCCGCTAGAGGTAAGCCGTCGCATTCATGGTACTATCGGAGTGATACGGCATGACTTGATGAAAATGACCCATGAATGATCGGCCAGCTTTGAGCGACCTGACCGCCTTCGCGGCGATCGCGGCGCATCGCAGTTTCCGCAAGGCGGCCGACGAGCTGGGGCTGTCGCCATCCACCCTCAGCCACATGATGCGGGCGCTCGAAACCCGGATGGGCGTGCGCCTGCTGCACCGGACCACGCGCAGCGTGGCGACGACCGAAGCCGGCGAACGCCTGGTCACCCGCCTGCAGCCGGTGCTGCGGGATCTCGGCCTGGCGCTGGACGAGGTCGAGGATTTCCGCATCCGCCCGGGCGGGACCCTGCGGATCAATGCCAATGACAGCGCGGCCCGGATGCTGCTGCGGTCGGTGGTCCCGCAATTCCTGGCGCGCTACCCCGAGATGTCGCTCGACCTTGTGACCGACGGCCGGCTGGTCGACATCGTCGCCGAGGGCTTCGACGCCGGGGTCAGGCTGGGCGAAGCCGTGCCGCAGGACATGATCGCGGTGCGCCTCGGCGGCGAGGTCCGCTTCATCGCCGTCGCGTCGCCCGCCTATCTCGCCGGCCGCCCGGCGCCGCGCACGCCCGACGACCTCAAGGACCATGCCTGCATCCGGATCCGCATGCCCAGCGGCAAGCTGTATCGCTGGGAGTTCGAGCAGCATGGCCAGGAGCTGACTGTCGACGTCCCCGGTGCCCTGACGCTCGACAACATCGACCTGATGGTCGAGGCCGCGGTGGCCGGGCTGGGCATCGCCTTTGTACCGGACCGGTCGGCGCGGGCCGATCTCGACGCCGGCCGGCTGGTCGCCGTGCTGGGCGACTGGTGCCCGCCGATTCCCGGCCTGTATCTCTATTACCCCGGCCACCGCCATGTGCCGGCCGGGCTGAGGGCCTTTATCACGGTGCTGAAGGACGCCTTTTAACCGACCGGCCGTCAGATCGGGTCGCCGGCCTGGAGCTGCTTCAGCGTGGCGATCTGGGCCCGGGCGGTCGCCATCTGCGGATCGATCGCCAGCACCCGCTGATAGGCCTCGATCGCCCCCTTGATGTCGCCGAGCTTGATCCGGCACAGCGCCAGGCCCGACAGCGCGCCGAAGTGCCGGGGTTCGCGCGCCAGCACCTGGTTGATATCGGCGATCGAACCATGGATGTCGCCCCTGAGGTAGCGCACCGTCGCCCGCCGGTTCCAGCCTTCGGCATAGGCCGCGTCGCGCTCGATCACCGCGGTGAAGGCGGCCTCGGCCACGGCATAGTCGTCGCCCTGCATCGCGGTGTTGCCGCGCGCCAGCAGCCCGGGAACATCGGCGTCGGTGCCGTCATAGGCCAGCCAGACCTGCCAGATCGCGATCTGCAGCGCCGGTTCGTCCTCCGGCGCCACCGTCTGCAGCTGCGCGAACAGCGCATCCAGCCGCGCCGCCCGGTCCTGGGCCGCGACCGGCCCGGCGAAGGCGAGCAGAACAACCGACAGCAGCAGGATGGCGAGGCGCCTCATGCCAGAGACATCGGGCGGAGCATGGGCGGCGACAAGGGACGCCCCGGCCCGGGACGCCTCTATTTTTTCCGGTGTGGCGGATCGGACCATCACCGAAACAAACAGGCCCCGTCCGGCGAATGGAATACGCCGCCCCGTGGCGCGTTGTACCGGCTGGAATGGAGAGCATGTGTGGCGGACGATGTCCGGTCGAACCTGGCAGGGCTTCTGCCACGGCTGCGGCGGTTCGCCTGGGGTCTGGCGGGGTCGCGCGATGAAGGGGATGATCTGGTCCAGGCGGCCTGCGAAAAGGCGCTGGCGCGAGAGCACCAGTTCACGCCCGGCACGCGCCTCGACAGCTGGCTGTTCCGCATCGTCCAGACCACCTGGATCGACCGGCGCCGGCAGGCGCGCACGCGGGGGACCGAGGTGGACAGCGAGGCGCTGAAATCTATATTTATGCTAATAATACTCATTAGCAATATAGTGAGATAGTAATTTTAATTTCCTAAATACTGATACAGGTCTTTATTCAATAACAACAGACAAAATCATCGCGTCGCGGCAAACCGATCGCTGGCTCCACGGACACTCGGGTCCCAGCCTTGACCGCCCGGGCTCGACCGCAAAGGACGGAAACGCCACCTTTCCGGACATGCCGGGCAAAACACGGGACAGACGGAGAATTGGCCCCGGCGATGGCGTCAGCCGAACTGCCCGATGATGAAATCGATGAAGGCCCGCAGCTTCGCCGCCGGCCTGCGGTCCGGCAGATGCACGATGTACATCGGCCGCAGCGGCGGTTCGCAATCCGCCAGGATCCGCACGAGACGGCCGGCCCGGACATCGTCGGCGACGAGGATTTCCGGCTGCAGGATGATGCCCAGCCCGGCAATCGCCGCGGCCTTCAGCGCCTGGCCGTTGTTGGCGACCAGTTGCCCGTCGACCGGCACGTCCTGCCGCCGCCCCTGCTCGTGGAACCGCCACAGCTTCCGCCGCCGCCACAGCGAGAAGGCCAGGCAGTTGTGGCTTGCCAGATCCTGCGGCGTCTGTGGCGTGCCGGCGCGGCCGAGATAATCCGGCGAGGCGCAGAGCCACATGGCGTAGGGCCGCAGCGACCGCGCCATCAGTTCGGAATCCGCCAGCGGCCCGATCAGGATCGCGGCGTCATAGCCTTCCTCGACCAGGTCGACCGGGCGGTCGACATGCCGGTCCGACAGGGTCAGCTCGATCCGGATGTCGGGATAGAGGCGGAGATAGGCGGCGACGGCCGGCGCCAGGCACTCGCTGCCGAACGACACCGGGGCGTGGATCTTCAACAGCCCGCGGGGCGCTGTGCGGATCTCCTCCGCGCTCGCCTCGGCGTCGTGCAGGTCCTCGAGCAGCTGCTTGCAGCGTTCGTAGTAGAGGCGGCCGATTTCGGTCAGCGACTGCTGCCGCGTGGTCCGGCTCAGCAACCGGGCGCCGAGCCGCGTCTCGATCGCCCGGACGTGCTTGCCGACCATCGTCGCCGACAGTCCGCATTCGATCGCCGCGTCGGTGAAGCTGCCCTTTTCGACGGCGCAGACGAAGACCGACATCCCCGTGAACCGATCCAGCACTGCGCACCCACCGTTCGGAGTGATCGAACCACCAGCGAGTTTATCGATCCTTGGGATGCAATCACAGTGATTTGGCCGTCGCAGCCGATGGCATCACCCCGACCCGAAGGATCCGCCATGCTGATCGTCAGCTCCCGCTTCATCACCGACCCGTCCCGGGCCGAACCGCACCGGCAGGCCCATATCGACTGGGTCGAGCGCTATGTCGGCGAGGGCCTGTTCCTGTTCGCCGGCCCGAAGGCCGACAAATCAGGCGGCATCATCGTGGCCAAGGGCACCGACCGCGACCGGCTGGCGGCCATCCTGGCCGAGGATTCCTGGGTCCAGGCCGGCATCGTCGAGAACGAGATCACCGCCTTCGACGCCAAATTCGCCCTGCCGGAACTTGTCGCCCTGAGCCGGCCTGCGCTCTGACCTGACCGGAGACTGCCGGGGCGCGCCCGTGAAGGCGGCGGCGGCGCGTCACCAGTCGGTCATTCCTCCCCGGGATACGCCCGCTCTTTCAGGAGACCTGCGAGGTGCGCCGCATTGCGGGCCAGGGTGGCCGTGGCCGTCTGGACGGCTTCCGGCGTTTCCTCCAGGTCGACGTAGTTGACGTCGCCCATCGCCTCGCCGACCCAATAGGCCACGGCACCGGCGGGAATCGTGAATCCGACGTCGTTGAGAGCCTGGAAGAGTTCCGCCGAAACGTGATGCGCGCCATCCTCGTTGCCCACCACCGCGACCGCGGCAACACGGCCGAACGAGACCATCCGGCCTTCGTCATCCGTCTCTTCAAGGAAGGCATCCATACGCTCCAGCACCCGTTTGCAGACGCTGGACGGCTGACCGAGCCAGATCGGCGTTCCGATCAGCAGGATGTCGGCGGCGAGGATCTTTTCGCGCAACGCAGGCCAGGCGTCGCCCGACCCTTCGTCGGAGGTCACGCCCGGCTTGATGTCGTGATCGGCCGCGCGAATGATTTCACCTGTGACGTCATGGTCTGCCAGGGCCGCCAGAATCTCCGACAGAAGCCGATCGGTCGATGACGGCTCGGACGAACTGGCGGATGATTTCAACGTGCAATTGAATGCGATGGCTTTGAGCGACACCGGCTTCCCTCACGATTGTATCGTTGTGGGCGGTGCTGATCAGGCCGGCCAGACGCCGGCCTGATCAGCCTTTCGCTCAGAGCCGCGGGTCGTCGCGGCCATAGAGGCCGCGCTCACGCGCGATTTCTTCCGGCGTATAGGCGGGGGCCGCCGGGTCGTATTGCTGCCAGCCGGACGAACGATAGGCCTCGCCCCGGGCGCTGGCATCGACCGCGCCGTGATCGAGCAGGACTCGCTCGATCTCGCCCTGCCGGGCCTCGTCCACCTGCACGGTAAGCACGGTGCCGCCACGCCGGACGCCTTCGGCATAGACATGGGCGGCATCCTCATCGACGCCGGCATGGGTCATGGTGGTGACCAGGCCGCCCGCGGCACCCCCGGCGAGGGCCCCGGCCGCGGCGCCCGCCACCGTGGCGGCCAGCCAGCCCGCGGCGACAATGGGCCCGACACCCGGGATCGCCATGATGCCGAGCCCGGTCAGCAGGCCGGCACCGCCGCCGATGATGGTGCCGATCCCGGCGCCCGTCCCGACACCCGAGCCGGTCGAGCCGTCCTCGACCGGATCGTCGCCGTCTGCGTTGTTGACCAGCAAACCGATATCGTCGCGGGGCACCGCCAGTGCCTCGATGTCATGACGCGCCCGGGCTGCGTCCTCGCGTCGGTCGAACAGGCCGGTGACAGCAATGCGGGCCATGGTCTCGCTCCTCAGAATTGATGAAATGTCTTGCAACCGGCGGCCTTACTCGGCGGCGATGTTGCCCTGGTAGTCGAGGCCGACCTTGACGCTCTTGCTGTCCTTCGACGCGGTGGCCCACCAGATGCCATCACCGTCCTTCTTCAAGCCTGTGACGGTCGAGAATCCCTGATCCTCGATCCGGGCCTGCGCCTGCGCTTCGGTGAAGCTGTTGGCCCCCTTCTTCAGGTCCGCTGGGGAGGAGACGACGGTCCCTTTGCTCGGGGCCGCCATGGTGTTGGAATCGGCGGGCGCCGTGGTCGTCTGCGCCATCGCCGCCGCCGTGCCGAGGGCTACGGAAAGCACGGCCGCGAGAACTGGGGTCCGGAACATGGTTTGTCTCCAGAGGAAGGCATCGATAATGAGGAAATAAAGACGCCGACCGTTTGGTTCCGTCCCGACTCTTTATTCAACAGGAATACGGACTTGCTCTTTGTTATATTCATTGCCGAAAACAGCAGTGCCGTTCCGCTTGGCTATACAGAAATAAATTCGGTTGGCAGCATGTCCTGAGTGCGTGCCACGCCGCCTGCGACACCAGGGGCCTACTGCCCCCCGCCGCGGTTTGCTGCCAAGATCGTCCCCAGGTCAGACAAACCGAGGCGGTGCGGCATGCCGATCCCCTATCTCCGCACCCTGGCGAGCCGGGAGCGGACCGACCAGGCCAATGCCCGGCTGGGCCGGTCGCTGGCCTTCGTGGCCGGGGCCGTCAATGCCGGCGGCTTCCTGGCCGTCCAGCAATACACCTCGCACATGACCGGCATCGTCTCCTCGATCGCCGACCATCTCGTCCTGCTCGACGCCCCGGTGGTGCTGTCCGGCCTGGGCGGGCTGGCGGCCTTCATCGCCGGGGCGGGTTTCACCGCGATCCTGATCAACTGGGGCCGGCGGCATGAGCTGCACAGCGA
>NZ_JBYRFX010000782.1:0-9874 GCF_057815775.1 Inquilinus sp. | reverse complement strand
TCGCGTCCCCCGACTCGAGGCCGGGGTCGCGATGACGGCGACGGGCGGTGGGGCAGTATTATCCCTCGACTCATTGTTCCCTTTATGTTCTCATCAAGAGATGACACACACAGCCGCCATCCCCGAGCCACCCACCGCCCTCCCGGCGGTGGAGGGGCTTGCCCGGGATGCGGCGATGCTGACCGACGCCGCCGCCCTGGCCCTGAACCTGGCCCAGGAGCTCAAGGTTCTGGCCGTCGCCGTCGGCAAAGCCGGCCCTCCGGCCAAGGCGGCCGCCAACCTCGCCGCGGCCGGGACCGCGGCCAGGCATGTCGAGCGCCTGCTGCTCGCCATGCGCCGCTGCCTCGCGCTGAAGCACCTGTTCTACCAGCGGCACCAGGAGGACGGGCGACAGGCCGAAGACCGCCGCGACCGGCGGCGGGCGGAGATCGGCGAGCGGCGTCGTGCCGTCGTCCAGGGTGTTACCCGCGCCATCGCCGCTGTGAAGCCCGAGGCATCCGACGCTCCCGACCAGGATCCGCGGGAACGGCTGACCAGTGACCTGTACGACCGGGTGCTGGTGGACGAGCGGCTCCTCGCCGATCTGGCCGACACCGCGCTGCCGATCGAAGTGCTGATCCTGGGCCTGTGCCGCGACCTGGGCGTCGCCGCCAGCTGGATCGATACCGCCAACGGCACACCCGGGGTGGCGGCGGCGAAGGTCGCCGCCTGGCAGGAGAGCTCATACGGCCTCGGCCGCTTTCGCCGGATCCCGGCCGCCGATATCGGCCTGCCCGAGGGGCAGGTCTATATGCTCAACACCGACACCGGCGCGGTCTTCAACGAGGATGGCATGGTCGTCAAGACGCTGACGGACCAGCCTGTGCCGCCCGACTCCCCGCCGCCCGACCCCGGCCCCGGCGACACCGGACCGCCTGATGCGACCGCGCCACCGGCGACCGCGCCGCCCGGGACGGCGATGGCGCCACCCGGGGGCGGCTGGGTCACGGTCGAACGCGCCCCCGAGAGCGAGCGCAACGACAACTGGCGCCGGATCAGCCTGGCCCAGCACATCTTCGGCTCCCGCTGACACCGGCAATCCAGGCGGATCTGTTTGCGTTGCCTCTCCCGCAAGCGGGAGAGGTCGGAGGCGCTTGCGCCTCCGGGGAGCTTGCGCCCCTGGGGTGAGGGCTCTTTCCCACCGCCTGTGCCGGCCCCTCACCCGGTCTCGCTGCGTGAGCCCGACCTCTCCCCGCGCCGCGGGGAGAGGCAACGCGGAAGGCCGTCTCGCCCAGCGTCAGATCAGGTCGCGCGGAATGGCCTCCGACCACGACCGTTCGGCCGCCACCCGGCCGTTCTCCTTCGCCGTCAGCGTGGCCGAGAGGTGCCAGGTGTCGCGGTCGGCGGTCAGTTCGGTCCGGCTTTCGACCGCGATGCGCCAGCCTTCGCGCCCCATCTCGTAGGACTGGGTCAGGACATAGCGGGCCGACAGCGGGTCGTCGTCGCGAAGGGTCAGTTCGCGCTTCAGGCTGTGCGACAGGTCGGTGCCGATCTCGTCGAAGCGCAGCACGCCTTCGCCGAACAGCCCGCCGATGCCTTCGGTGACATAGGTGGTCTCGCCGGTCACATGGTCCTGCAGCGTGGTGCGGCGGACGCTGCCTGGGTCGAGCTGCGTCGTCGGCGCCAGCTTGCCGCGCAGCGGCGGCGCGAAATCGACCGCCAGCTGCGGCCCACCGCGGCGCACCGGCAGGTCGAGATGGCTGGCCCCCGCCCGCAGGGTCAGGGTCGCGGCGGTCGGCGCCGGCCAGACGATCGGCCAATAGCCGCTGGCGACGGCGATGCGGATGCGATGCCCGGCCGGGAAGCGATGGCCGCAATCGTTGAGCTTCAGCCGCACTTGGTATCGCCGTCCCGGCTCCAGCGCCGCCGGCGCCTCATGCCCGTCGCGATGGGTCAGGTTCAGCACGCCGTAGCTGACCCGGGTCGAGCGGCCGTCGGGCGCCACGTCGCACAGCCGTACCGCCACCTGCGCCACCGGCGCGTCGACGGCGAGGTCGAGCAGCAGTTCGGGCGCGCCCAGGATCTCCACCGCCTCGGCCAGCGGTGCCGTGTCGAACAGCTGCGCCGCGCCGTCGTCCAGCCGCTGGTCGACCGGCAATTCGCCGGGGCAGCCGGTGGCCATCCATTCGCCGGAGGCCTTGCCGTGGCTGAGCGGCGAGCGGACCAGGATATCGGCCTCCACCGCCGCCGCGCCGTCGAGGCTGCCCGGCGCGTTCAACGCCCAGCGCCGCGGCGCGATCGCCGGGCTGGGCCAGGCCGCCTCACCGACCCAGCGGCCTTCGCTTTCGGCCCGGGTGCCGGCCGGCGGCATCCAGTCCTCGACGAAGGCGCGCAGCATCGGCTCCTCCATCACGCCGGTGTCGTGGCCCTTCAGCCACTGGTCCCACCAGCGCAGGGCTTCCTGCAGGAAGCCGATCGCCGGGGCCGGCACGCCGTCCTGCGGATAGATGTGGCCCCAGGGGCCGATGATGCCGCGGCGCGGCACCTGCAGCCCGGCCAGCAGCCGCGGCACGGCGTTGGTGTAGCTGTCGGCCCAGCCGCCGACGGCCAGCACCGGGCATTGGATCGCCGACCAGTCCTCGCGAATCGAGCCGTGCTTCCAGTAGTCGTCATAGCGCTGGTGCTGCAGCCACAGCGCCGGGAAGAAGGGCAGCCGGTCCAGTCGGTCCAGCCACTGCTGGCGCCAGCCCGCGCCGACGATCTCCGGATCCGCCGGCCGGGCCTGATAGGCCAGCATGATGGTGCCCCACCAGATGTTGTCGGTGAGCAGGCAGCCGCCCTGGTAGTGGATGTCGTCGGTGTAGCGGTCGTCGGTCGAATAGACCGTGATGATCGCCTTCAGCGCCGGCGGCCGGCGCGCCGCCACCTGCAGCGAATTGAAGCCGCCCCAGGACTTGCCCATCATGCCGACGGCGCCGGTGCACCAGGGCTGTTCGGCGATCCAGGCGATCACCTCGACCGCGTCGTCCTGTTCCTGCGCCAGGTATTCATCGGCCATGTGCCCGTCGGAATCGCCGCTGCCGCGCATGTCGACGCGGATGGCGGCATAGCCCTGTTCGGCGAACCAGCCATGCATCGGCTCGTCCCGGCCGCGGGTGCCGTCGCGCTTGCGGTAGGGGATGTATTCCAGCACCGCCGGGGCGGGCGCCGCATCGGCGCCTTCGGGCAGCCACAGCCGGGCCGCCAGGCGGGTGCCGTCGGACAGCGGAATCCAGATGTTCTCCTGGACACTGACAGGCATGGTCGGATCTCCCGGGGAAAGCAGTCAGACGGTGGTGCGTGCCGCGAGCACCTGGTCCAGCCAGTCGCGGCGCAGTTCGGGGACGGAGGCGATGAGCCGGCCGGTGTAGTCGTGATGGGGCGGCGCGAAGATCTCCGCCGTCGGCCCCTGCTCCACGATCCGGCCGCGCTGCATCACCGCGGTGCGGTCGGCCAGCCGGCGCACCACCCCGAGGTCGTGGGTGATGAAGAGATAGGCGACGCCGAGTTCGTCCTGCAGCCGGCGCAGCAGCCGCAGGATCTCCTCCGCCACCAGCGGGTCGAGGGCCGAGGTGACCTCGTCGCAGATCATCAGGTCGGGCTTGGCCGCCAAAGCGCGGGCGATGCAGACGCGCTGCTTCTGGCCGCCGGACAGAGCGCCGGGCAGCCGGCCGGCGAATTCCGCGTCCAGGCCGATCAGCCCGAGCAGCCGCGCCACCTCCTGCTTCTGCTCGCGGCCCTTCAGGCCGAAATAGAAGGCCAGCGGCCGGCCGATCGCCTCCGCCACCGTCTGGCGCGGATTCAGCGCCACGTCGGGCAGCTGGTAGACCAGCTGGACCCGGCGCAGCAGGTCGCGGCTGCGCGCGGTGTAGGATGGCGGCAGCACCTGCCCGTCCAGCCGCACCGTGCCGGCGACGGGCGGCAGCAGGCCGGTGATCACCCGCGCCAGCGTCGACTTGCCGGAGCCGGATTCGCCGACCACGGCCAGGGTCTCGCCCTGGCGCAGGGTCAGCGACACATCGTCCAGCACCGACACCTTGTGATAGGCGGCGGAGATGCCGTCGACCCGCAGCAGCTCCCGCCCGCCCTCATGCCGGCGCGGCTCGCCCGCCAGGCTGCCCTGGCGTTCGCCGACCAGGCGGCGGGTATAGTCCTCGCGCGGCGCTTCCAGCACCTGTCCGGTCGGCCCCAGCTCCACCGGCTTGCCATGGCGCAGCACCTGGATCCGGTCCGCGATCTGGGCCACCACGGCGAGGTCGTGTGTGATGTAGAGCGCCGCGGTGTCATAGCGCTGGATCAGCCGGCGCAGCAGGGCCAGCACCTCGATCTGGGTGGTGACGTCGAGCGCCGTGGTCGGTTCGTCCAGCACCAGGATGTCGGGCCGGCACGACATCGCCATGGCGACCATGGCGCGCTGCAGCTGGCCGCCCGAGACCTGGTGCGGATAGCGGTTGCCGAAATGCTCGGGGTCCGGCAGGTCGAGCGCCCGGAACAGCTCCAGCATCCAGGCGCGGGCCTCGGCCCGGCCCATCGACCGGTGGTGGCGCGGCCCTTCCAGCACCTGGCGGCCGATGGTCAGCGCCGGGTTGAAGGCGGCCGCGGCGCTTTGCGCGACATAGGCGATGCGGGCGCCGCGCACCTTGGCCCGGCCGGCGGGGCCCTCCCCGGTCAGGGACTTGCCGCCGATCGCCACGGTGCCGCCGGCAATGCGGCAGCCGCCGCGGCCCCAGCCCATGGCGGCCAGGCCGATGGTCGACTTGCCGGCGCCGGATTCGCCGATCAGGCCCAGCACCTCGCCCTGCTTCAGGTCGAGGTCGATGCCGTCGACCAGGACGGCGCCGTTCGGTGCCTCGACCCGCAGGCCGCGGATGGTGAGGATGTCGCTCATCGCACCTCTCCCTGCGGCCGGCTGCGGCCGGCCAGCAGCCAGTCGACGACCAGGTTGACGCCGATGGTCAGCAGCGCGATCGCCGCCGCCGGGTACAAGGGCGCGTAGAGGCCGTAGAGGATGCCCTGCTGGTTGTCCTTCACCATGCCGCCCCAATCGGCATAGGGCGGCTGGATGCCCAGGCCCAGGAAGGACAGGCCGGCGACGAACAGGAAGGTGAAGCAGAAGCGCATGCCGAATTCGGCGATCAGCGGCGCCGCCGCGTTGGGCAGGATCTCCTTGCGGATCAGCCACCAGCTGCCTTCGCCGCGCAGCCGCGCCGCCTCGGCGTACTCCATCACGTTGATGCCCTGCCCCAGGATGCGGGCCAGGCGGAAGACCCGGGTCGAATCCAGGATGGCGATGGTCAGGATCAGGACCGGCAGGGACGAGCCGAGCGCCTGCAAGACCACCAGGGCCGAAATCAGCACCGGCACGCACATGATGGTGTCGACCAGCCGCGACAGCACGGTGTCGACCCAGCCGCCGCGCAGCGCGGCGAAGAAGCCGAGCGGCAGGCCGATGGAGAAGGAAATCAGCGACGCCGCCAGCGACACGCCGATCGACATCTGCGCGCCGTACAGGATGCGCGAGAGCATGTCGCGGCCGTTCTGGTCCATGCCCAGCCAGTTCAGCGCGGTGGCCGGGTCGAACGGGCTGCCGAGGATGTCCTCCTCACCATAGGGGGCGACCAGCGGCCCGAACACCAGAGCGGCCAGGTTGACGGCGATGATGGCGAGGCCGATCCAGGCGGTCAGCGGAATGCGTTTCATGGGCCCGCCTCTACCGGGGGTGCCGCAGGCGCGGGTTGAGCGCGATGGCTGCGATGTCTGCCGTCATGTTCAGCAGCACATAGGCCGCGCCGAACACCATGGCGCAGGCCTGCACCATCGGCAGGTCGCGCTTCGACACCGCATCGACCATGAAGCGGCCCAGGCCGTTGTAGTTGAACACCGCCTCGACCAGCACCACGCCGGTGATGAGATAGGCGATGTTGAAGGCGACGACATTGACGATCGGCGCCGCCGCGTTCGGCAGGGCGTGGCGCAGCACCACCCGGCCGGTGCGCAGGCCCTTGAGATAGGCGGTCTCGACATAGGCGGAATCCATCACCGCCAGCACCGCCGTCCGGGTCATGCGCATGATCTGGGCGACGGTGACCAAGAGCAGCGTCAGCATCGGCAGGGTGGTCGCATCCACCCGCTCGCCGAAGCTCATGCCGGCATAGACGTCGGCCAGGCTGGGGAACACCGGGTACTGCACCGCCAGGACCAGGATCAGCACCAGGCCGAGGAAGTATTCGGGCAGCGACACCGTGCCGAGTGCCGCGACGTTCACCAGCCGGTCGAAGATCCCGCCGCGGCGGACCGCGGTCAGGATTCCCAACCCCACCGCCAGCGGCACGCCGATCACGGCGGCATAGGCGGCCAGGAACATGGTGTTCCAGAACCGCGGCCACAGCAGGTCCGCCACCGGCTGCTGGTTGGCGAGGGACTGGCCGAGATCGCCGCGGACGAAGCCCCACAGCCAATGGCCGTAGCGGACCAGCGCCGGCACCTCGAGCCCGAGGTCGCGGCGCAGCGCCGCCAGCGCCTCCGGCGTCGCCGACTGGCCGAGGATGGCCGAGGCGACGTCGCCGGGCAGCAGCTGGGTGCCGGCGAAGACCAGCAGCGAGACCAGCCAGAGGGTGAAGACGCCGAGCGCGATCCGCTTCAGAATCAGAGAGACCATCAGGCCGCCAGCCAGACGCGCTCCGCCAGCCGGCCGCCCATGAAGTTGAACATCGGATGCGGGGTGACGCCCTGGACCTGGGTCGACACCGCGTCGAGATAGTCGCCGAACATCGGGATCATCGCCCCGCCATCGTTCGAAACCATCTCCTGCAGCGTCCAGTAGATCTCCTTGCGCTTGGCGTCGTCCAGCAGCGCCCGCGCCTCCAGCAGCAGCTTGTCGAACTGCTCGTTCTTCCAGTGGGTGTCGTTCCACTTGGCGTCGGAGGCGTAGGCGATCGAGAACATCTGGTCGGCGGTCGGCCGGCCGCCCCAATAGCCCATGCTGAACGGCGCCTGCAGCCACACCTTGTCCCAATAGCCGTCGGCGGCCTCGCGCTTGATGCTGACATCGATGCCGGCCTTGGCCGCGGCGGTGCGGAAGATCGCGGCGGCGTCGACCGCCCCGCCGAAGGCGGCGTCGGAGGTCGACAGCTCGACCTTCAAATCGGTCATCCCCGCCTGCTGCAGGTAGTGCTTCGCCTTGTCCGGGTCGTAGGCGCGCTGGGGCAGCTCGGTGTTGAAGAAGCGGTCGGTGCGCGGGATCGGGTGGTCGTTGCCGAGCTGGCCGTAGCCGCGCAGCGCCACCTTCAGCAGCTGGTCGCGGTCGATCGCGTATTTGATCGCCAGCCGGACATTGACGTCGGAGAACGGCGCCTTGGTGCAGTCCATCAGGAAGGTGAAATGCTGGCCGCCGGCCGACTGCACGATCTGCAGCTTCGGGTTGCGCTTCAGCAGGTCGACCGTCTTGAAGTCGAGCCGGTTGATGGCGTGGACCTGGCCCGACATCATCGCGTTGGTGCGGGCGGCGACGTCGTTGATGACGATCACCTCGACCGCATCGACATTGGCGCAGCCGGGCTTCCAGTAGCTCTCGTTGCGGGTGAAGCGCGAGCGCACGCCGGGCTCGTAGCTCTCATACACGAACGGGCCGGTGCCGATCGGCTTGGTCCAGTCGGTGAAGCCATCCGGCACCACCAGGAAGTGGTAGTCGGACAGGAGGTAGGGCAGGTCGGCATTGCCGCCGGTCAGCTCGATCGTGATCTGGCTGTCGGACAGCTTGCGCACATCCTTGATCTGCGCCGCGATCGCGCGGGCGGCGGAGGTGCTTTCGCCGCGGTGCAGGTTGAGCGAGTAGATCACGTCCTCGACCGTCAGCGCCTTGCCGTTGTGGAAGGTGACGCCCTGGCGCAGGGTGAACACCCATTCCACCGCGCCGGGCTTGGCCTCCCAGCTTTCCAGCAGCTCGGGCACCGCCTGGTTGTTGCGGTCGATCTCGACCAGCCCGTTCATCAGCATGAAGGCCTGGTTCAGCGGCACCCAGTCGGTCATGACCCTGGGGTCGAGCGTGTCGGTGGTGCTGCCGCCACCCATGCCCAGCTTCAGCACGCCGCCCTTGCGCGGCGTGTCCTGCGCCATGGCGCGGCCGTTGAAGCCGCCGGCTGCGGCGGCGAGGCCGAGGCCGGCGGCCCCGAGCAGCAGATTGCGGCGCGTCGTCCCGAGACGGGGGAAATTCCAATTCGTCATGACCGGTCCCTGGTTGTGAACGGACGGTTCGGCGGCTCGTCCGATTTCCGCCGCGCATTGTGGCCTGCGCAGCTTGAGCGGCCGGACCCTAGAGGATCAATGCAATAAGTCGGACATGATTTTTAGGCATGACCCCATGAGCAAGTTTCGGTGCCGCTTTCCGGGGCCGGCCTCTATGGAGAGCACCTTCGTTTCTTGAGGTCACAATCGTGAGTCTGTCGGATGTCGTTGGCCTCGTCGGAGTTCTCGCCTATCTCCAAGCATACGCGCTGGCGCAACTGCAGGTCCTGACGATCACAGACCCACGCTACGCTTGCCTCAACATCGTCGGCGGCATCCTGGTGATGTATTCGCTGTACTGGAACTTCAACCTGTCGTCCTTTGTCGCCCAGGCTTTCTGGATGATCTTCACCGTCCTGGGCATGCTGAAGGCCCGGCGCGGACGGCTCCGGCCGGCGGATTAACCGGCATTGCTGGCGACCAGCCAGTCCATCGTCTGGCGCACCATGCGGCGGACATGCCGGTCGAGCGGCCGCATCAGGTAGAACGACCCTTCGGACCGCAGGTGGAAGTCGTGCACCGGCACCAGCGCGCCGGAGGCCAGCTGGTCGCGCAGCAGCCAGGTCCAGCCCAGCGTGGTGCCGAGCCCCTGAGCCGCCGCCTGCACCGCCAGGGCGTAGGAGCCGAGGCGCCAGAACCGCGCCGCGGGCGGGAGCGGCATGGCCACGGCGCTGAACCAGTGGTTCCAGTCGAGCCATTCCCGCAATGAATCCTCGATCGCCAGCAGGGTCGGCGCCGGGTCGTCCTGCAGCCTGGGATGGCCGGGTGCCGCCACCGGCACGATCTCCTCCGTCCCCAGCACATGCAGGGCGACGCCGGTCGGCTTTTCCCGCCGGTAGAAGATGGCGAGGTCGTATTCGTCGAGGCGGAGATGGGCGACGTCGTCGGTGACCCTGAGCCGCAGCTCGATCCCCGGCAGCGCGGCGTCGAGAGCCTGCAGCCGCGGCATCAGCCAGAGATCGGCGATGCCATGCGAGCAGGCCAGCGTCACCTGGCGCGGCCCGGCCGAACCGCGCACGCCCTGGGTGACGGTGGCGAGGTCGCCGAGGATGCGCCTGACCTCCGCGACATAGGCCTCGCCCACCGAAGTCAGGGTCACGCCGGCCGGGGTGCGCAGGAACAGCTTGGCGCCGATGAAGCCTTCCAGCTTCAGGATCTGGCGGCTGACCGCGCTCTGGGTCAGGCCGAGTTCCGTCCCGGCGCGGGAGAAATTGGCCAGCCGCGACGCCGCTTCGAACACCACGAGCGCGTTCAGCGGCGGCAGACCCAGATTGGCGAGACTCATGGCCGCTGTCCTCGATCGTCGGCGGCACCCTGCGCAAGCCGGCAGAACGCGTCAATGGCGGCGCCGTCGGCTTTAGTTAATACATTTTACTTCTGTATTTAATATTTATTGTCCACTTGATTTCACTATAAATTAGATGAACTACTATGGAGGTGGATCGCCAAGAGGGAACCTCAAGATCCATCCATCCCGATTTCGAGGAGTGGCGCGATGTCGCGCGGGCACCTGATTCTCAGTGCGTTCTTCTTCAATCCGCAGGGCGACCACCGGATGTCGTGGCGCCATCCG
>NZ_JBYRFX010000781.1:0-3219 GCF_057815775.1 Inquilinus sp. | reverse complement strand
TTGGTGTCCCGTACCGGCGGCAGGCCGAACATCCGGCCGTATTCCCGTGTGAACTGAGGGACGCTTTCATAGCCGACCGCGAACGCCGCATGGCTCGCGGTCGCTCCCTCCGACAGCATCAGCCGCCGGGCCTCGATCAAGCGCAATTGCTTCTGAAATTGCAGCGGCGAGAGGGACGTCACGGCGCGGAAATGCTGGTGGAATGACGACGGGCTCATCCCGGCCACGGCCGCCAGCCGCTCGACTGGCAGCGGCTGGGCGAACTCGGCGCGCAGCACCGCGACCGCCCGCGCCACGCGCCGGGTGTGGCCGTCCGGCCAGCCCAGGCGCCGGATCGTCGCCCCATGACGGCCGGCCAGCAGCCAATAGTGCATCTCGCGTACCAGCTGCGCCTGCAGCACCGGCACCGATGCCGGGCGATCCAGCAGCCGCATCAGCCGCAACGCTGCATCGGCCGCCTCGGCGTCGGTCGGTTCGACCCGCACGGGCGTGTGGTCGGCCACGACTCCGGCTTTCATCTCGATCACCAGTTCGGTGATGACGGCCGGGTCCAGCTCCAGCACCAGCGAGAGATAGGGCGCGGCGATGCTGGCGCGCGTGATCTGGCTGACGATCGGCACATCCGCCGTGATCAGCAGCGAATCGCCGGCTGTGAACGCGAAGGCCTGCGGTCCCATCGTGACGTGCTTGCTGCCCTGCAGCACGAGGCAGGCGAGGGGGCGGGGGATGGCGTAGTCGAGGTCGCTGGGTGCGGTCGCGCGCACGGCCAGGAGGCCCGGGATCGGCGTCTGGGCAATCCCGTCGCTGTCGGCGTTGGCCTCCGCATAGCGGCGAACGGTGTCGAGCAGGGTTGTCATGGCGAGAGTCTAATTCGTCTCCGCCGGTCGCGCACGGCCTCTCGGAGGATCAGGCAAAAAACGGCGAGGTTCCGGCAACAACGGCCGGTTCCGCGGTCCGACATTGGGGTGGTCACGCCCTAGGAGACTGACCATGACCAAGATCACCCTCGTCACCGGCGCCAGCCGTGGGCTCGGCCGCAACACCGCGCTCAGCATCGCCCGCCGCGGCGGCGACGTCGTTCTCACCTATCAGAGCCGGGGCGAGGACGCGCAGGCCGCAATCGCCGAGATCCAGGCCCTGGGCCGCAAGGCGGTTGCCTTGCAGCTCGACACCGGCGATGTCGCCGCCTTCGCGTCCTTCGCCGAACGGCTGCGGACGGCGCTGCGCGAGACCTGGTCGCGGGAGACGATCGACCACCTCGTGAACAATGCCGGCCACGGCGATTACGCGCTGATCGGCCAGACGACCGAGGCGCAGTTCGACGGGCTGGTCAATGTCCACTTCAAGGGAGTCTATTTCCTGACGCAGACGCTGCTGCCGCTGATCGCGGATGGCGGCCGCATCGTCAACCTGTCCTCCGGCCTCACCCGCGTGTCCTACCCCGGCTATGCCGCCTATGCCGCGGTGAAGGGCGCGGTCGAGGTGCTCTCGGTCTACATGGCCAAGGAGCTGGGGGCGCGGGGGATCGCGGTCAACACGGTGGCGCCGGGCGCGATCGAGACCGATTTCGGCGGCGGCGCGGTCCGCGACAACCCCGAGATCAACAAGGCCTTCGCCGGCATGACCGCGCTCGGCCGCGTCGGCCTGCCGGACGATATCGGGCCGATGATCGCGAGCCTGCTGTCCGAGGACAACCGCTGGATCAATGCGCAGCGGATCGAGGTGTCCGGCGGCCAGGGCATCTGAGGGAAGTCCAGCCGGGCCGTCAGGAGACGGCCCGGTGCAGTCTTCTCAGACCTTGTTCAGGTACCAGTCGTATTCGAGCTGGGTGATCTGGGAGAAGAACTTGTCGCGCTCGGCCCATTTCAGGGCGAGGTAGACGTCCAGGAAGCGGCGGCCGAAGACCTCGTTGTAGAAGGCCGAGCCGTCGAGCTGCTCCAGCGCGACGATCCAGGACGAGGTCAGGGTCGGCTCGACCGTGGCATAGGCGTTGCCCTGGACCGGCGGGCCCGGATCGATCTGCCGCTGGATGCCGTGATGCGCCCCGGCCAGCACCGCCGCCACCACCAGATAGGGGTTGCAGTCGGCCCCGGCCACGCGGTGCTCGACCCGGCGGTCCTTCGGCTTGCCCGGCGGGATGCGCAGCGAGACGCTGCGGTTGTTCGCCGCCCAGGTCGGGGCGTGCGGCACGTAGGAGTTCGGCTGGAACCGGCGGAACGAGTTCTGGTTCTGGGCGAACACCGCCATGCCGTCGGCCATGGTGGCGCCCAGGCCGCCGATCGCATGGCGCAGCATCGGCGTGCCGTGCGGGTCCTCCGCCGCGAACAGGTTCACGCCGTCGGCATCCAGCAGGCTCATATGGATGTGGAAGCCGCTGCCCGCCTGGTCTGGATAGGGCTTGGCCATGAAGGTGGCCTCGACCCCGTGCTTGGCCGCCACCGACCGGACCACGCGCTTGAACAGGATGGCGTCGTCGCAGGCCTCGAGCGGGTCGCTGACATGGCGCAGGTTGATCTCGTACTGCCCCGGCGCATATTCCGAAACCAGGCTGTCGACCGGGATGCCCTGCGCCACGCAGGCATCATAGATTTCGTGCAGCAGCTCGTTGAAATCGTAGAGTTCGTCGATGCCGTAGACCTGCGTGGTGTCCTGGCGCTTGCCGCTGATCGGCGACACCGGCGGGCGCGGCCGGCCATCCTCGCCGCGCTTGCGGTCGACCAGGTAGAATTCCAGCTCGACCGCGACCACCGGGTGCAGCCCGTCGGCCTTCATCCGCTCGACCACATTGGCCAGCACGGTGCGCGGATCCGCGAAGAATGGGGCGCCGTCCAGATCCTGCATCGCCAGCAGCACCTGGCCAGTCGGGCGCGACAGCCAGGGCACGGGATCGAGGGTGTGCGGGACGGGGAAGCAGTCGCGATCCGCGTCGCCATCGGCGAAACCGAGGCCGGTTTCCTCGACGGTCTCGCCGGTGATGTCGGTGGCGAACAGGGAGCCGGGGAAGGTCAGTCCGTCGCGGAAGATCTTGTCGAGCGCGGTGACGGGGACCTTCTTGCCACGCAGGACGCCGCACGTGTCGCAGACCAGGGCGTCGATGTGGGTGATGTCAGGAAATTGCGCGCGGAAATTCCTTACGATGTCGTTCGATATGTGCACATGCATTTGGTCACGCGTTAGTTGCTGAGAGGCGTGCATCCTCGCAGGCGGCCCGGAAGTGTC